>JBAZKV010000004.1 GCA_041650635.1 Candidatus Margulisiibacteriota bacterium
CATCGTTGTCTCCCAGAGCTGTTCCGGGTTCATTTCGCCAAGGCCTTTGTACCTTTGTATGGAAGAGCCCTCTTTCCCGAGCGCCTTCATGGTGTCGGAAAGTTCTTTATCGGAATAGATCCATTTCTGGGTCTTGCCCTTTTTTAGAAGATAAAGCGGCGGTTGGGCTATGTACAAATGCCCGTTCTCTACTATCTGTCTGGCGTACCTGAAGAAGAAGGTAAGCAGCAGTGTCCTGATGTGGGCTCCGTCCACGTCCGCATCCGTCATGATAACTATCTTGTGATATTGCAGTCTTTTCAAAAACTCTGCTTCGGAAAGGTCTCCGTCCTTTTCCTCCTCCGGGTTCCCGTTGCCGTTGCCTTTTATCCCGGTTATTACCCCGCTTCCAATAACCGTTATCATCGCCCGGATCTCGTCGTTGTTCAGTATTTTGTCAAGCCTGGCCTTTTCCACATTTAGGATCTTGCCCTTTAACGGGAGAATGGCCTGGAACATCCTGTCCCTTCCCTGTTTTGCCGAGCCTCCGGCTGAATCCCCCTCAACTATGAAGAGTTCGCACTTGGCCGGGTCCCTTTCGGTGCAGTCCGCGAGTTTTCCCGGCAGAGTTGCCGTATCAAGCGCGCTTTTCTTTCTCTCCAGCTCCTGCGCCTTGCGCGCAGCTTCTCTTACCCTCATGGCAATAAGGGATTTTTCTACGATCGCTCTACCCGCGGCCGGGTTCTTTTCCAGATAATTGGTGATGCCTTCGTCCACAATGGAATCGACTATCCCTTTAACCTCTCCGTTGCCCAGCTTGGTCTTGGTCTGGCCCTCAAATTGGGGGTTCGGGATCCTTAAATTTATGACCCCGCTAAGCCCTTCCCTGACATCGTCTCCGGAAAGGGTCTCGCTTTCGTTCTTAAGAAGCCCGTACCTTTTTGCAAAGTTATTAACAGACCTTGTGAACGCGGACTTGAAACCCACCACATGCGTGCCGCCCTCTTTGGTCTTGATGCAGTTAACAAAAGAGAACAGGTTCTCGTCATAATAGTCCTTGCTGTGCTGGATGGCCACCTCAACAAAGATGTTGTCTTTTTCGGCCGTGGCAAATATCGGGGGCTTGTAAAGCGGGTCCTTTCCCTTGTTAAGGTGCTCTACATATTCTATTACCCCGCCGTCATATTTATATGTTTCGCTCCTGCCTTTCCCTCTCTCATCCGAAAATTTTATGGCAAGTCCTTTGTTAAGATAGGCCAGCTCCTGCAGTCTGCGTCCGACCGTCTCAAAATCATAATCTACCTCGTCAAAGATCTCTTTGTCGGCCAGAAAGGTTATTTTTGTCCCCGTGTTCTCTTCGGCATCCTTTGACTTGGTCCTTTTTTCCGGCTTCGGGTTGCCTCTTTCAAATTTCTGCCGGTAAATCTCCCCGTCCCTTGAGACCTCGACCTCCATCCACTCCGACAGCGCGTTAACACAGGACACCCCTACGCCGTGCAGGCCTCCCGAGACCTTGTAACCGCCCGCTCCGAACTTGCCTCCAGCATGAAGCGTCGTAAGCACCACCTCTGCCGCGGGCCTCTTGGTGTCCTTGTGGATATCGATAGGTATACCCCTGCCGTTGTCGTTAACAGAGATAATGTTGTCCTTGTGGATCGCAACCTCTATTTTGTCGCAGTGCCCGGCCAGAGCTTCGTCGACGCTGTTGTCGACCACCTCGTAGATCAAATGATGGAGGCCGGTTTTCCCGGTGGATCCAATGTACATGCTCGGCCTTTTTCTAACTGCTTCTATCCCGCCGAGTATTTTGATGTTGGATGCGTCATAGCCGGATTTTGATTTAGCCATCTTTTTCTCCTTGGGGGCGTTTGCTTCTGCCGCAGACCGTTATCTTGACATCTTTAACTATATTTTTTCTTGCCCTTCTATTGAATTCTTCGACGAACTGCATTCTTTTCATCCTAAGTTCCTGCGCAAAAGACGGGTCTTCGGAGGCAACGAACAAGATCCCCGAAGAAAACTTTACCGGCCAGCTCAAATCGTTCCTGTCGGCAACTTCGTTCCACATTTCCAGCAGCCTGTTTCCCTCTATCATGTCTCTGGCTGCCGGAAGGTTTTCTATCAGCCCCTTCAGTATCTGCCCGGCGTTTTCCATGTGGTCTTATTACGCGGTCGTATCAGCTGTTCTGATTGGCATAATAATGTACAGATAGTCGGCGCCGTTCATCGGCCTGATTATTCCCGGATTAACGGGCCCCGAAAATTCCAGGCTTATCTTGTCCGTATCAATAACCTTAAGCACATCCGTGAGAAGTCTGACATTGAAAGCTATCGGGGCCTTTGCCTCGCCTTTTATCTGCGCCTCCACCACTTCGTCGGCGCTTCCCACATCAGGTGTGTTCGCAAGTATGTGCAGTTTCCCGTCTTTGGTGTTGATCTTAACAATGTTTGAGCTTCCGCTTGCAATTACCGCGGTCCTTTCGGCGGCATCCAAAAAGAGCCCTGTGTCCGCCTCTATCTTAACTTCGCTGCTCTTGGGGATAACTTGTTTATAATCCGGGAATTGCCCTTGTATCAGCCTTGAGATCATATAAACATCTTTAAATTTAAAGGCTATTTGTTCGTTAGAGATGCTGATCTTAAGGTCTCCGCTTTCTTTGCCTTGCAGTATCCGGCTGACCTCGACAAGGGCTTTGGCCGGCACTATCACCGAGTTCTTTTCCGGGTTTCCGCCTATTTTTTCTCCCCTTTTGGCCAATCTGTAACCGTCCGTTGCCACCAGCCTTATGTTGCTGTCATCTTTTTCCTGTGAGCTTTTTCCCGTTTCAAATAAAACACCATTAAGGACATATTTGTCCTCGCTTTGAGATACAGAGAACACCGTCTGTTTGACCATGTCAACAAAGGTTCTTGTTTCTATGGTTATTGTTTTGGCCTCTTTGATCTTGGGAAGCACCGGGAATTCTTCGGAAGGAAGCCCGTTAATGTTCACATTGGACTGTTTATAAGCTATCTTTACCACGCCTTTTTCGCTCGCTTTTATGCTGATGGCCTCGCTGGGGAGCTTGGAAACTATTCCTCCCAGTGTTTTTGCCGGGATAAGGATGGAGCCCTCCTCTTTAACTTTTGCCGGGATGGTTACTTCGAGGCCCATTTCCAGGTTGTTGGCCGACAGACGCAGGCCGTCTTTCATAGCCTCAAATAGCACATTCCCGATTATCGGCAGTGTACTTCTTGTAAGAACTATCCTTTCAACGGCTGTAACCCCTGCAGAGAGATCTTCCTTGACACAGTTGATTTCCATTTTTGTCCCCTTCCTTTCTTATTATATCTCTATATTTAAAAAACTAGTAGTGATAATAGGACTTGTTGATTTGTTGATAATCCCGTTTTTCCTAAAAGCACGGCAAATTAAAATGGCCGGAACAATTGAAACACCTTGGCCCAATCTTGATATCCTGTGCATATCTTTTTTTATCCCCGCAATAAAAACCCGACCGGTCACTTTTCAACATGCCGTCAACAGGCAAAACACACCTAATCAACGCCGGCCTTGATCTTTGATGAGATCGTACTTACCGCCGAAGAGATCTCTTTGTCTTCTTTGATCAATTCTTTGATCTTTTCGCATGCATGGATAACGGTCGTGTGGTCCCTGCCGCCAAAAGCGCCCCCGATCTTATTAAGAGAAGAGCTGGTCAGCTCTTTTGAAAGGTACATGGCTACCTGCCGCGCAGTTGCGATCTCCTTGGTCCTGGTTTTTGCCGACATGTCCTCAAGTTTAAGGGAATAATATAGCGCCGTTGCCCTTTTTATGGCATCAATAGTTATCTGCGGTTTTGATCGCGACGGCGAAAAAATGTTCCTTAAAACTTCTTCGGCTACCGCAGGCGTGAGCTCGCGGCTTTCTATCGCGCTGTGGGCAAGAAGCCTGGTGAGCGCCCCTTCGAGCTCCCTGATGTTGGTGGTTATTTTGGTGGCTACCAGCGAAAGAACCTCGTCCGGGACCGACACCTCCTCTATCTCGGCCTTTTTCTTGAGTATGGCTATGCGGGTCTCAAAGTCCGGAGGCTGTACATCGGCTATAAGCCCCCATTCAAAACGGTTTCTCAGCCTTTCTTCTATGTCCGGGATCTCTTTCGGGGGCCTGTCGTTGCTTATTATGATCTGTTTGGATGATTCGTACAGCGCATTAAAAGTGTGAAAAAATTCCTCGGTGGTCCTTTCTTTCCCCGAAATGAACTGGATATCATCGACCATGATCAGGTCCGCGCTTCTGTATTTGTTCCTGAAGGAGTCCATTTTGTCGAACCTGATGGAATCGATGACCTCGTTAGTGAACTTTTCCGAAGTGACATACACGACCTTGGTCTTTGGGCGGGTCTTTAGTATGTGGTGCCCTATCGCTTGCATAAGATGGGTCTTGCCCAGCCCCACCCCTCCGTAGAGGAAAAGCGGATTGTACGCCTTGCCCGGCGCTTCGGAAACAGCAAGAGAGGCGGCGTGCGCGAATCTGTTGCCATGTCCCACGACAAAATTGTCAAAGGTATACCTTGGGTTAAGGAAAGACGCCTCCGGGCGCGAGGAGCTGGCTGCAGCCAGCTTTTTTTCTCTCTCTCTTTCTTCGGGGATGTCCTCTTTTTCCCTGGGAATTACTATGAACTTAATAGCCTGTATCTTGGAATTGCCGGAACTTTTGATGGCGGACAGGATAGAGGCATCGCATTTTTTTTCGTACAGCCAGTCCTGGGAAAAAACATTGGGAACGGCAAGGACCAGCGTCCCGCTCTCTATAGCGACCGGCCTTGTGGAAGTTGAGATCGTCTCAAATATCGGCTTGCTTAGTGTTTTTTCCAGCGTTCCAAGTATGTCTTTCCAGTACGAGCCGACATCAGGGATTTCTATCATTGTTTAACACCTTATCCACAGAAGCGCCTATATTATATAACGCAAAGGAACTGCCGCAAACACCCCGGACAGCAATGATTTTAGCATATATTGACAACAAAATTTGGACTTATCAACAACATTATCCACAAATCATTTCCAATTGTGGAAAACAAATCATTTCATAAATTATGATAGCACGACGAAGAGCTCAAAGCAACGGCTATAAATTGACAGGAAGAACTTAAAACGGTATAATTTAATCATGACCAAGAGAACATATAAGCCGAGCAAAAGGCACAGAAAGAATGTCCACGGCTTCAGAAAAAGGAACTCGAGCCACTTCGGGAAAAGGGTTCTTAAATCCCGAAGGAGGAAAGGCCGCCACAGGATCGCGGTCAAATAAACCGACCACCCTTAAGACAGAGGCGGATTTTGCCGCAGTGCTGAGAAAAGGCTCCCGTATAACCGGAAAGATCGCTTCTGCGCGGGTCCTGTTCAAAAGGGACGGCTTTCCCAGGCTGGGAGTGGCGCCTAAAAAGACTCTTTGCTGCGCCGTTAAAAGGAACAGGATAAGAAGACTGTTCAAAGAGGCCTTTAGAGAAGAATATCTCAATATTAATAAGCCTGCCGATGCGGTGATCTTTCCAACCGATAAGGCCATAGCCGCGAATTACGGGCAGGCAGTAGAATTCATAAGACAGATATTTCTTAAGACCTATACTTGAAAAGAATAATTATTATATTGATCAGGCTTTATCAAAAGGCGGTCTCTCCCCTATCCCCGCCCGCATGCAGGTTCTATCCCACATGCTCGGACTATTGTATCTGCGCAATAACAAAATATGGCCTAATTAGGGGAATAATTATGGGCACTGGCCGTTTGCTGAGGTGCAATCAATTCTTTAAAGGAGGCTTTGACCCGGTAAAATAGCATGCAAATATTTATTGATATTACGCTAAAAACTCTGGGATTCTTTTATGCCATTGGGTTCCACAATTATGGTGTTGCGATCATACTTTTGACGATAGCCATCAAAGTCGCGCTCTACCCTCTTACGCTTCAATCAACAAAGCAGATGGCTGCGATGCAAAAGCTTCAACCAAAATTTGAAGAGCTCAAGAAGAAGCATAAGGACAGCCCGGATAAATTCCAAAAAGAAACGATGGAGCTCTATAAAAAGCACGGCGTCAATCCCCTAGGAGGCTGCCTGCCACTTCTGCTTCAAATGCCGGTGTTCATAGCTTTATTTATGGCTTTAACAAGCCAAAATTTTAAGGATATGCTTGCTGTTTCCCAGGGGGCTGCCTCTTTCTTGTGGTTGAGCGATATTTCTGTTAAAGACCCAACATTTATTTTCCCGGTCTTGATAGGCCTTACTACATATTGGTCGCAAAAGACAATGCCGCAGAGTGCCGGACAGGACCAGATGAAGCATGTCATGCTAATAATGCCTTTCTTTATAGCCTTTATCAGCATAGAATTTGCGGCAGGGGTGCAGCTATATTGGATCGTTCAGAATATCCTGACCGTTGCCCAGCAGATGTACATAACCTCGAAGCACGGTAAGGTATAAATATAACCGAAAAGGAGACGAAGATGGCAGGGAAAGTACGGATGAAGGGACGCACCACGGAGGAGGCCGTTAAAGCCGCGCTGGAGGTGTTGAAAGCATCAAGGGATGATGTCGAAATCAGGATAATATCCGAAGGAGAAGCCGGCGTTTTAGGCGTATTTGGCGGGAAAGAGGCCGAGGTGGAGGTTTTTCAGCGCCTGACCCCGGAAGAAGAGGCAAAAGGAGTGCTCCAGGATATTTTGGACAAAGCAGGCTTTATCGCAAATGTTTATGTTGAAGACACAAAGAATGCCGAGGATACCATATGTCTTGAGATAAAAGGGGACGAGATCCCAAGAATGATTGGGAAAGAAGGGCAAACCTTGGACGCGCTACAGTATATTACATCAATTATTGCCAACAAGGGCAAGGAACAAAGGAAAAGAGTTTTAGTGGAGGCCGGAGGCTATAGAAAGAAGCAGGAAAGCCGTACCGAAAAGATCGCCAAGGAGTCCATCGAGGAGGCCCTGATATCAGGAAAAGAAGTCATCCTGCCAGCCATGACCGCCAGAGAAAGAAGGATAATCCATCTTGCGGTCAAACAGAACAGCAAACTAACTTCATATAGTACCGGAGAAAAGGGCGAAAGAAGGGTGGTCATAGCCCCAAATAAGTAGAGAAATGCCCATTTCTGATGACGACACTATCGCCTCCATTTCATCGGCTCCTTCAAGTGCCGCGATCGGGATAATAAGGATAAGCGGCCCAAGATCATTGTCATTGCTCAAGAGCCTTTGTTCCGCAAAGAAGGGAAGCTTTATCCCAAATATGATCAAATTTGCACAGGCATCTCACCCAAAGCGCAGCCACCTTATTGATGAAGTAATGGCGGTATACCTAAAAGCGCCGGCATCGTTTACGGGGGAAGATATGGCAGAGATATATTGCCACGGCGGCATCGCTGTAATGACCGCTATAATGGACTGTCTGATAGGTTTGGGCGCCAGACAAGCGGAGAGGGGAGAGTTTTCTAAAAGAGCGTTCTTGAACGGGAAAATTGACCTGATCAAGGCGGAAGCGATAGCGGCAATAATTGGCTCTAGAACACAGGAGGGAGCGAATGCTGCCGCAAGCCAGTTAGGCGGCATCCTTTCAAAGAAAATCGGCGAGATAACCGGCCGATTAACGGCTATTCTTGCGCTTATCGAGGCCCATCTTGACTTTCCAGAAGAAATGGGAAAACCCAACATAAGGTCAATAAGAAAAATGATGTCACAGCAAATTAAGGCTCTTGACGAGCTCTTGAATACGGCCGACCAGGGAAGAATATTAACAGCTGGAGTTGACTGTGTGATAGCCGGAGCGCCGAACGCGGGCAAATCCAGTCTATTGAACGCGCTGCTCAAATTTGAGAGAGCTATAGTAACAGGCATTCCCGGAACAACGACCGATACCATTGAAGAGGCGATCAATATAAAAGGAATAGCCATTAAATTGATAGACACGGCCGGGATCAGAAAGGGCAGGGGAGAGGTTGAGGCAAAGGGTATTGTCCGAACAAGGGAGGCCATTGAAAGAGCGGATATTGTTATAGTTGTTGTTGACGGAGCAAAAGCTCTATCAAAACATGATAAAGATATTCTGCAACAGGCAAAAGAAGCCCGGGGAGCGGCTATTGTAGCCCTTAACAAGAGCGACATCGGCAGGAAGATAAACAAGAGAGAACTGAAAGGTTTCGAGACAGTCCATATTTCGGCTCTCACAGGAAAAGGTCTCAAGGCTCTTGAGAAAACACTTCTCAATGTGATAACATCAAAGCGCATCGACCCCAAGGACGCGCTGCTTATAAGCACCAGACAGAAAGGTTCTGCAATGGAGGCAAGAGACGCTTTAAAAAGAGGCTTTTCGGCCATTAGCAATGATTTTTGCCCGGAGCTGGCCGGTATCGATGTCAAGGAGGCCATCTCCAGCCTAAGGAACATGACAGGCGAGGGGGTAAGCAGCCAGATAGCAGAAGAGATCTTTAGCAGGTTTTGTATAGGGAAATAAAAATGTTTCACGTGAAACATTTTTAGATAGTCGGAATGTTTCACGTGAAACATTCTATAACAAGCCAAGGAGAACATTAATGGTAAGCATAATAAACGGCAAGGAGTTAGCGGGAGATATTAGGGGAGGCCTCCGCAATAAATTGGCTAAAATAGGCAAAAAACCATCACTGGCGGTAGTCCTGGTAGGGGATGACCCCGCGTCAAAAGTTTATGTTGGGTCCAAGGAGCGATCGGCGGCTGAGGTGGGGATCCGGTCTGTTGTTAAAAAGCTGCCAGGCGGCACGACAGAGCAGGAGCTAGCCGCTCTCGTAAAAGAATTGAACGAAGATAGAGGAATAAACGGGATATTGGTCCAGCTCCCATTGCCGCGACATATTGATGCAGATAGAATTTTGGCTCAAATATCACCAAAAAAAGATGTTGATGGGCTGCATCCTTTGAACATGGGAAAACTACTTTTGGGTCAGGAGCCCTATTTCTATCCCTGTACTCCTTCGGGCATCATGGAAATGATCCATTCCTCAAAGATCGATCTTAAAGGTAAGAACGCGGCGGTTATTGGCCGCAGCAATATTGTTGGCAAGCCCATAGCCCAGATGCTGATGAAGGAGCATGCTACTGTTACGATATGTCATTCAAGGACAAGGGACATTAAGTCCTTTACAAAAACAGCCGACATTGTTGTTGTTGCCATAGGAAAGCCCAAATTCCTGACAGCGGATATGGTAAAGGAAGGCGCTGCTGTTTTTGATGTGGGCATGAACAGGCTTGAATCAGGGCTGGTAGGGGATGTTGACTTTGAAGGCGTAAAGGATAAATGCTCCTTTATTACTCCCGTGCCGGGAGGTATTGGCCTGATGACCGTGGCAATGCTTATGAAGAACTGTATTAGAAGCATGGAAATACAGTAGAAATTCATGGAAATACGATAGAAATTCTCAGAACAGATATATTTGTGCAAATAAGCGCAAAAATTATACGGTATTTTAACCGTATTTCTGCTGCGGACAGAGGATTAATGCTTAAGTATCCTGAAAAGATCGTTCACAGATACTACAGCGGCCAGGGCTAGAAGAGCGATCAAGCCCCACTGATGGATCTTGTTCTCCTGCTCAATTGGAATAGGCCTCCCCCTGACAGCTTCGATAAGTATAAAGACCAGCCTGCCCCCGTCAAGCGCCGGCAGCGGCAGCAGATTAAAAATGCCCAGATTGACGCTGATAAGCCCTATGAAGAACATTAATGAATAGACCCCCTGCGAGGCCGCCTGCCCGCTGAACTGAGCGATCCCGAGCGGACCGGCCAGCCCGGCAACGGACATTTTTCCGGTTATCAACTGCCCCAGTATGAACAGGATCCCGGCAGAGATCTCGTAAGTTTTTTTGGCCCCTGCCCAGAAAGAAGACACAAATCCGGTCTTATTCCTTTCTACTTCCAGCGCGAACCCGAGCAGGCCAACCTTATATCTCTCGTCATATTCGGGGGTAGCCGCAAGCATCACAGGATCGCCGTTCCTCAAGACCTCGATCCCGATATTTTTACCCGCGCTTTTATGTATAACATTCACCATCGCAAGAGGGTTGCTGTCCCTGAGCCCGTCCGCGGACAACAGTATATCCCCGGGCCTTATCCCGGCTGCTGCGGCAGGGGAGCCGGCTGATACGGAGGCTATTCTTGGGGATGTTTCGGGAAGGCCGTATACATTGGAAAGAAAAGCAAAAATGAGCACTCCAAGCACGAGATTAGCTATGGGGCCCGCGCAGATAGATTTGAATTTTTCCAGCGGAGGCTTCGATGAATATCTTTCTTCGGGAGGGCAATCTTTTTCTTCGGGGCTTTCTTCGTCTATACCGGCAAGCCGCACAAAAGCAAGTACCGGGACAAGATTCACGGAATAGACGGTATCTTTTCTTTTGAAGGAGAACAGGCGCGGCCCAAATCCTATCCCGAGCTCAAGCACTCTTATGCCTGCCCGTTTTGCCCACAAGAAATGTCCTGCCTCGTGCGCCAGCGCAACAATAATGAAAACGAAACAGAAGGCCAGGACGGATATTATCATCAGATCTTCCCCTTTAATTCGTTGTTTATTATCTGTGCAGCAAGCTTGACCGCCCCCGGAGAACCGAATTTTTTCAGCGCCTTTGCATACCCAGCCCGCATCTTTGCGGCGCTTTCCTTGTCGGTAAGCAGCTCGACAGCCTTTGCCGCAAGGTTTTGAGGGGTGGCCCTGTCCTGAACAAATTCGGGGATAACCTCGGAGCCGACAAGCAGATTGGTCATAGAATAGTAGGGGAGGCGTACCTTTAAGATCTTTTTGCCGATGAACTCGGAAACGGCGGATATTTTATAAGCCATTACCAAGGGAGCTCCAAGGATGGTCCCTTCCATTGTAATTGTCCCTGATGCCGCCAGCGATACATTTGCCGCGCTTAATATGTCATGGCTTTTGCCCTGCACCAGGCGGAGCCCGGAGAGCCAGACAAGTTTTTTTATCTCTTTTGAGAACTGGCCGCTTGATACAGATAGAACGAATTGGGCGTTCGGCACCCTAGACCTTATGATCTCACAAGCTTTAAGAAACACCGGGAGCAGTCCTCTGATCTCATGCAGCCGGCTTCCCGGGAACAGGCCTATTATAGGGAAATTGGGATTAAGCGAAAACGCCCTGCAAAAATCGGCTTTGTCCAGGGACAGCTTAATGGTGTCAAGATTAGGATTCCCTATATAGTCCACAACAGCCCCCGCTTTCCTATATTCCTCCGCCTCCCGCTCAAAGATAGCAAGGATCCGGTCCAGAGTTGATGCAACGCTCTTGACCCCTTTTGAGGTCCCCCAGAGCCATTCCTGAGGGGCAATATAGTAGATGGTCCTTACCCCCATTTTTTTCGCGTATTTTGCAAGCAGCATGTTAAAGCCCTGATAGTCCACCAGAAGCAAAAGATCGGGCCTTTCCCTTTTCAGGACCGCCCTCATCTTAAAATAAGCCAGTATTATGGAAGGAAGGAACCGGATCACTTCGGTTATGCCTACGGTGCCTTTTGAACTCAGGTCCAGGAGTGTTTCTACTCCGGCGGCGCGGCATCTTTCCCCGGCCATCCCGAACAGTTTTACGGAAGGATTGAGCTTAAGAAGCTCCGCGGCCAGAAAAGAGGCGTGAATGTCACCGGACACCTCTCCGGTGCTGAGCATGACCTTGATCATGGTCCTAAATTCCCAGTTCGGGCAGGTCCGGCAAAAGCAGGTCGTCGTTGTCCGAGGCCTCCATTTTCTTAAGGATGCCGCGGTCGGTTTCCTGCTCAAGGAACTCTATAAGATAGGAGATCTCCGGATAAGACACATTGAGTTTTTTCTTCAATTCAAAAATTGCCTGGGTCAGATTGAGCCCCGACTTGAACAATATTTTAAAAGCCTTTTTAAGTTCGTTCTGTGATTCTGCGCTGACCCCCCGGCGCATCAGTCCAACCGAATTAAGGGCCCTGACCTGCATTGGGTTGCCTTCTGCCAGCATGAAGGGCGGAATGTCCTTGGCTATCCTGGAATTTCCTCCTATCATTGCCATTTTACCTATCCTAACGAACTGATGTATGGTGGTCATGCCTCCGATGATAGCGTAATCATCTATCTGCGCATGGCCCGCCATGGCCACATAGCCGGCTATGACCACATTGTTCCCTATATTTGCGTTGTGAGGGATGTGGGAATAGATCTGGATCATTACATCATTGCCGATACGGGTAGTATTGCCTTCTCCAGTTGGCAGATGTATGGTAACGAACTCCCTTATTTGACACCTGTCCCCAATGACAACCCAGCTCTTTTCGCCCCTGTATTTGTGGTCCTGCGGAGGGGTCCCTATCGTGGTGCCGTGGCTGATCCTGCAGTCCTTGCCTATCTTGGTCCACCTGGATACGACCACACTGGTGCCTATCATGGTATTGTCGCCGATCTCGACATCTTCGCCTATTATGCTATAGGCCCCGATCCTGACCCCTTTGCCGAGCTTTGCAGTTGGGTGGACCACGGCGGTCCCGTCAATTTCGATCGAGCCTTCCTGCTGCTGTGCCGGAGAGATTATGGAACACATAAGCTCTCCTTCGCAGACAGGTGCGCCGTTTACCAGCGCAACGCCTTTCATCTTTAGCAGATTTGCCCTTCCCTTTAACAGTTCGACTTCCAGCCTCAACTGGTCGCCAGGAACAACCGGCTTTCTGAACCTGACACTGTCTATTCCGGCAAAGAGCGCGACCTTCCCTTTGTTCTCCGGCTGGAGCAGCACCGCCCAGGCCCCGACCTGCGCAAGGGCCTCCACGATAAGCACTCCCGGCATCACTGGAAGGCCCGGGAAATGCCCCGCAAAGAAACTTTCGTCAAAAGTAACATTCTTGATGCCAACCGCCCTTTTTCTAGGCTCATGCTCTATTATCTTGTCTACGAGCAGGAACGGATGGCGGTGGGGAAGCGTCTTCATTATCTCAACGGTGTCTATGTTAACTTCAGGCATTAAGTATCCTTTCTGCAAGCTTTGCGTTAAGCCTGTGCCCGGCCTTTTCAGAGACTATCTTGCCCTTTATTCTTTTCCCTGACAGGGCCATATCTCCCATTATATCCAGAATTTTGTGCCTTGCCAACTCGTTCGGGAACCGGAGCGGGCAGGAATACCCGTCCTTTAAGATCACGACAGCATTATCAAAAGATGCCCCGAGAGCAAGGCCGGCCTCTCTGAGCCTGTCGGCCTCTTCCAGAAAGCCAAAAGTCCTGGCAGGGGCGATCTCTTTTTCAAAATCGTCCGATAGGGCATCGAAGCTGGCCGATTGTTTTCCCACAAAAGAACCCGGGAAGTCAAGCCCGCACTCAATTATTAGCCCTTCGTAAGGAGCGGCGGTTATAGATGCGCCTTTCTCTTCAATGCGGAACTCCTTCTTTATTTCAACAAAAGGGGCGCTTATCTCCTGCTCCAGAATGCCGGCCTCTTTTATCATTCTCACATATTCAAGCGCGCTGCCGTCAAAAGCGGGCGGCTCTGCCCCCTCAAGCTTGACATCCAAATTAGTAATGCCGAGTCCGTAAGCGGCGGATAAAAGATGCTCTACCGTAATAAAGGCGCCAAGGGAGGTCCCTCTTTGTGTACCAGTTACGGAAGGAACAAGTGCGGGAACGCGGCCGGTTTTGGAAATAAAACAGATCCCGCTGTTTTCTTTTGCCGGGAGCAGCTCGATCAGGGACTCTTTTCCACTGTGAAGCCCCGTCCCCTTGCGGGAAACAGGGCCTCTGATGGTTTTTTGGAGCATCTAGAACGGGCTGGTCAAGCAGATACCTGCGCTAAAGCTCTGGGTCTCTTTGGCGTTGGGGCTGTTTGTGACGTTCAACCCTCTGACATTGATCGAAAAAGACCTTGCCAGGTCGTACCGTAGGCCGGCGTTCAACTGGAACACGCTCTCTCCCGCAAAAGCTTCGGCCATGGCTATCAGGTTTTTTGCTCCGACAGGAGAAGTAATGCCCAGCATGCCAAGGGGCCTAAACCTGTTGTAGTCCGGGAAGTCGAACATTGCTCCAAAGTGAAGGCCTAGGCCGCTGTTAAAATACTTGGTCGCTACCATATAGACATCGGATTCCAGTGAGGAAGTCAGGTTTTCAACTCCTATGGCCATATGAAGCGCATCCCTGTCGTTTGAGCTTGCCATCCCGTATTTGATGTTGATAAAAACGCCTTCTTTGAACCTGTTGGTCACCTTTTCGGTCCTTCCGACGAATCCTAATTCCAGGCCGTTGTTCGGTCCCATATCGGCCCCAAAGTTGGCCTTATATGACCAGCTGCCGCGCAGATCGGTGCCGGAGGTTATTGCCGTAGCGGATGAATTATCAAAAATATAGTCTATCCCAAGGTCCCAGTCCTTTGCCTTGAGCACATCTCCGGAAGGCATCCTTATAAGGCCGGTTGAGCCCGTTAGAGAAGTGGTTTGCGAGGCAAAAGAAGAAGAGCCGGTAAGGATCAGACAGGCACAAACTGCTACAAATACTTGTTTCACTGTTTTCTCCTTTCAGATACCAGATTATATATTAGCTCGAGTTTTTTTGCAAGGACTCCGGATGAGAACTCTGCCAAAGCGTTCTTTGAAGCGTTAAGCGAAAAGGCCTTGCGCAGGTTTTTGTCTTTTAAGAGCAACAGTATCCTGTCCGAGAACTCTTTAAGAAGGGCGTCCCTGTTGCCGGAGGCCGCTGTGCTGACCAGGTATCCGTCCTGCCCGTCATGAATGCACTCTGAGATACCCTGAGCATCAAGTGCGACCGCAGGAAGCCCGCAGGCCTTTGCCTCCGCAACTACAAGCCCCTGCGTCTCGGTAGTTGAGGCAAAGACAAAAAGATCGGACGCTTTGTAATAATCTAGAACCTCCGGATACGGCTTCTGTCCGGCAAAGACAACATTTTTTGAAATGCCCAAGCCTTCCGCCATTTGTTTGTATTCTTTTTCCAGGGGGCCGCCGGCGACGATCAATAGTAGGGGCGTATCGCGATACGCCCCTACAGGATCAAACGCACACAATACAATTTTAAATGCCTCAAACAAAAAAGGAATATTCTTTTCTTTGGAAAGCCGCCCGACATATACCAGGACAGGAGAATTTTCTGATATGCCCAACTCTTTCCTTATCCCGCAGGCAGAGGCCTTTCCCGCCAGTTCCATGTCTATTCCGGAGGCAAGGACATCAATAGGGGAGCTTACCCCAAAGCCCTCGAGATATTTTTTTGTAACGGCCGTCGGAACGATCACCCGGGCGCACCTGTTGCAAAAAGACCTTATCAAGAATGAAACGGCTTTTACCGAAAGAGCCCTGGGCAGCGGAACATTATGAAGGTATTCCGTGAACATGGTGTGGAAAGTAAACACAAAAGGTATGTTCTTTTTTCTTGCGTAACGCATCGCAAGTATCCCAAGCTGGAAGATAGAGTTTGAATGGACTATGTCAAAGCCAAGATCAGGGATAAGGCGGGACAGAGGAACAGCGATCCTGAAACCCGGATATTTTGTCGGAAGAGAGGGGAATCTTATTATCCTGCTGTTGTTGTCCTTGTGGCCGGGATAATCCGGAGCAAAGATGTAGACCTCATGGCCCAGGGCCAGTAATTCTTTTTCAAATATCTCGATCGACCTGGTAACACCGCTGATATACGGCTTGTAAGATTCGGAAAAGACCGCGATCTTCATTTTTCCTTTTCGAGTTTCTTGATGCGCTCGAAAAGCTCCGGCAGTTTTCTTATAAGTGCCAGAATGCGGTGTTCTTTGGCATGGTCCTGGGCGGGATATCCCAAAAGCACCGACTTTTGGGGGGTGTTCTTTGTCACGCCCGCTCTGCCCATCAGTATGCTGTCATCTCCTACATGCACATGAGGGGCCACTCCGCACTGGCCGGACATCTGGACCCGGTCTCCAACCGAAGAACTTCCCCCGAACACATTTTGAGAAGTGATGGCGCAGTTCTGACCTATCACGACATTGTGTGCTATATGGTTCAGGTTGTCTATCTTGGTGCCGCGCTTGATAACCGTTGACCCGATGGCTCCCCGGGCAATGCAATTATTGGCGTATATCTCGACATCGTCCTCGATAACCACCCTGCCTATTTGAGGGACCTTGACGAATTTCCCCCCGACCTGGACAAACCCGAACCCGTCTACCCCTATGACGCAGCCAGAATGTATAATGCACCTTTTCCCAATCCTGGTCCTCGGGTATAGAGTGGTGTTGGGATGTATGATAGTGTCGTCGCCTATTTCGCAGTTGTCCCCGATATAAGCCAAAGGATACACTAGTACGCGTTTGCCGAGTTTTACATTTTTTCCGACAAAGGCAAGAGAATGCACCCCGGGGCTGACCTCTTCAATAGGAGAGAACAGCCCAAGTATCTTTGCGAGCGCCATCCGTGTGTGGTCCACCCTTATAAGCGGTTTTTTAGAAGACCTGACTTCTTTTGGTACTACGAGCGCCGAAGCGGAAGAGGCCTCTGCGGCAAGAAGCTTGTTTATCTCAAGGACAAAAGCAAGATCGCCCTCTTTTGCGTCCTCCAGAGCGGCTACCCCGGAGATCACGATAGACGCGTCTCCCGCCAGCTCGCCTTCGACAAGAAGAGCGATGTCTCCGAGCGTTTTCACCTTATTTGCTGTTCAGCTTGTTTATCACCATGTCGCTGATATCCATCCCGCCGTCAATGATGACCTGCTTGTCAAGAACCAGGTCAAGTCCGAGGTTCTTTTTTACGGCTTTGACCGCGGTAAGTATGTTCTGCTGCAGCTTAGATGTCAGTTCGTCATTCAGCTTCATCAGTTTTTCTCTTTTAGGAGCCAGATCTTCCTCAAGCTTTTTTGTCAGCGATTCTATTTCTTTTTCGGATTTCTTTGAGTTCTTGGCATCTTCAAGCTTTTTCTGGCTTGCTTCGAACTCTTTCTTGAATTCCCCCTCTTCTTTGGAGAGTTGGGATTGAGCCTTGTTGGTTTCCGAATATCCCTTGAAGACCTTTTGTACGTCTATAAAGCCTATGCTGGCCGGGGCAGCAAACACCGGGGAAGACAGAACTAACACGGACAGACAGATCAATAAAGCAAATCCTTTTTTCATTTAATACCCTCCCTTTTTGTTAAGTATTATACCATGTAATTTTTTGATAGTCGAGGCAAACGGCCTGCAGCCTTAAGATGGATCATCAGCACCGAAATATCGGCGGGCGATATTCCGGCGATCCGGGAAGCCTGGCCAACGGATACCGGTCTCAATCTGCTCAGTTTTTGCTGAGCTTCCCTTGAAAAGCCCTTAAGGGACAAAAAATCTATATCTTCGGGGATGGCAAGCTTCTCTATCTTTTTGAACTTTTCCACCTGCCGCAGCTGGCGCTCTATATAGCCGCGGTATTTGTCCTGTATGTCTATCTGAGCCGCCACCTGAGAGGAAAGCCCCGAGGCCCTTTTTTCAACAGCGGTTTTTTTCTTTAGGAAACAGGCATATCTTTCTTTTGACAACAGCCCGATCTTGCGGCCCTTTTCCGAAAGCCGAAGGTCGGCATTGTCCTGTCTTAGGAGGAGCCGGTATTCTGAGCGTGAGGTCAGCATCCTGTAAGGCTCGTTTATCTCTTTTGTGGCAAGGTCATCTATCAGTGTGCCGATGTAGCTTTCTTCTCTTCCAAGTATGAGCGGCTTTTTCCTTTTGACCGTTCTTGACGCGTTGATGCCGGCAATGAGACCCTGAGCCGCGGCCTCTTCGTAACCGGAAGTGCCGTTTATCTGGCCTGCCAGAAAAAGACCTTTGATGCCCTTTGTCTCAAGGGAATGCTGTATTTGAGAAGGGGGGACAAAATCGTATTCTACGGCATAGCCCGGCCGCATTATCTTAGCCTTTTCCAGTCCTTTCATTGTTCTTATGAAGGCGAGCTGGACATCTTCGGGAAGGCTTGTGGCCATTCCCTGTGTGTACATTTCAAGCGTTGATCTGCCCTCCGGTTCGATAAAGGCTTGATGGCGCTCCTTATCAGGGAACCTCACAACTTTATCTTCTATTGACGGGCAGTACCTTGGTCCGGTCCCTTGGATCTTTCCGGAGAACAGAGGAGAGCGGTCGAGGTTCTTATTTATGATGCTGTGGGTTTCCCGGTTAGTGTGGGTAAGGTAGCAGGGCAGCTGTTTCAGTTTTGCCTGAGGATTTTTTGGGACGGCAAGGCCGTATTGTCCGTATTCCCAGATAAAGGAGAACATTTCGGTCCGCTTATCCCCGGGCTGAACGGCCATTTTTGAATAATCTATGGTCCTTCCGTCAAGCCTTGGGGTAGTCCCCGTCTTGAGACGCCCAAGCTTTAGCCCCAGGGACATCAGATTTTCGGACAGACCTTTTGACGCAAATTCCCCTGCCCTGCCCGCTTCCATATGGCGCATGCCGACATGAATAATGCCGTTCAAAAAAGTGCCGGTGGCCAGAATAACGCAAGGGGCCGTATAGATGACCTGCATATTGGTCTTAACGCCCTCGACCCTGCCGCGCTTTACCAGGATTTCTGTGACGATGCCCTGCTTGAGTTCAAGGTTTTTCTGTCTTTCAATGGTGCTTTTCATCTGGGAATGATAAAGGAGTTTGTCCGACTGGGCGCGGAGGGCCTGCACTGCCGGCCCTTTGGCGGTGTTAAGCATTTTCATCTGCAGGTAAGTTCTGTCGGTGGCTATTCCTATTTCGCCGCCGAGAGCGTCAACTTCGCGCACCAACTGGCTTTTGGCCGGGCCTCCGACGGCAGGATTGCACGGCATATTGGCTATCGTGTCAAGATTTATGGTCAAAAGGAGTGTGTCGCATTTAAGCCGTGCCGCGGCCAGGGCGGCTTCGCAGCCGGCATGCCCTGCTCCGATAACAATGACATCATATGGTTCATTATGTTTGACCGCCCTAGTCATCTTACTCTAAAGTTTAGCACAGTCGTAAGGTTTTAGATGAGGTCAGCCCTTGAAGAACAGCCAGTTCTTTTTTTGCCCCTTTAGCCTTACAAGAACATATCTGCCGGACAACCTTTCCCCTTTTATGTCCACCACAATGCGGTCCTTTTCGAACTTTTCCGCCTCGTAGGAACCTTTATCCCATATTTCGACCTTTCCCGCCCCGTAATTTCCTTCCGGAATGATGCCTTCGAAGTTCTCATAGCCAAGTTCGTGATCTTCTACCTCAACCGCCAGCCTCTTTGTCCCGGCTGAGAGAGGAGGCTCTTTAGGGACCGCCCAGCTTTTTAAGACGCCGTTATGTTCCAGGCGAAGGTCATAGTGAAGATGAGAGGCGTGGTGTTTTTGAATTACATAGATCAGGGTTTTCATAAATTACAGCTAGGACATAATTTGCATACCGGACAGATCTCACACTTTGGTTTTTTCGCGTCGCAGACGGTTCTGCCGTGGCGGACCAGAAGATGGTTTATCTTTCCCCACAGGTTTTTTGGAAAAAGCTCCATGAGGTCATTTTCAACCTTTACAGGGTCGCTATGTTTTGAGAAGCCGAGCCTTTTTGAAAGCCGAAGCACATGGGTGTCCACTGCGATGCCGACATTTATTCCGTATCCGTTTGAAAGAACAATATTTGCCGTCTTTCTGGCAACACCGGGGAGGGTTTTGAGCTCTTCCATAGTCTTCGGCACTTTTCCTTTGAAGTTTTCAAGGATCCTCTGCGCCGCCCCCTTAATATTTTTTGCTTTGTTGCGGTAAAAACCGGTTGAATGAACATATTTTTCCAGTTCCGGAAGTTTTGCCTGTGCCAGGTCCTTTATTGTCCTATATCTGCTAAAAAGGGCAGGGGAGATCTTATTGACCTGCTTGTCGGTTGACTGGGCGGAAAGGATCGTGACCACCAAAAGCTGAAAAGGGGTTTTGTATTCAAGAGCTATTGTTGCCTTGGGATAGGTTTTTATAAAAATTGCGATGAGTTTATTTGCCCTGGGCCTTGAATACAGAACCATTGTTGATAGATTATAGCACCCCTGTGAAATTGGGGGCAAAAACATCCGACGAACTGACAGAATGGCAAAAATACTGACACGAGCCGAAACTCCGTTTATTAAGTATGCGGAGAGGCTGTGCGAGAGGATGGAGACCAAGGGAGGGGAGAGAAAAGTTGATCTTTGGATAAACAGAGAAGCCCTGCCATATCTGGGGAAAAGAGACATAAGGGCTATCGAACAAACAGTATCGATCAATCATGAAGTTGCAGATAATGTGAGAGCGCAGTGGTTGCCTTTGGAGCCCGCTAAAGCATGGTTTGAAGGTTCCTGGATAAAAGGGCATATGTTTGACGCAACACAACCTATAACTATACATACTGGAGACGGAGATGTCCCGTTCAATATGAAAGCCGACAGCTCCGGGATGTTTCACAGATACCAGGACGCGGGTATGCCGCAGGGAGGAGACGCTCTTTACGAGGCTGTCAATGAATTTGTCAAAACATGGGACCTGAATCGGGCTTTGGCGCGTAGCAACCGGGCCGAAACAGTTGTCACAACAAAATATCCTTTAGCATGGGGGCAGATATGGCCCGACTTTCCTTTTATTGACCGTTTTGGAGTTGAAAAGCCTTTGGGTTTTATTGCGCTCAGCTCATGGAATTGGACCGTGAGAAGAGGCTGCCCTAGCACAAGCAAGATAGTGGCTTCTCTCGAGGCCCTTCATAATAACGGATTTGTAAAACATTCGATGCACATGGGGAATCTTTCAAGCCTGAATCGTTTTGTTGTTGTTCATGACATGGGGTATGTAATGGACTATAGGGATAATATGACATTCCCGCAAATCCTGGCGCACCAGGCGATGGACCTGCTTTATGCCATAGACAAGTGGCTGGAATACATTAAGCAATATGGACTTACTGACGCAGAGGCCGCAATATATGCCAATGATATGGTCCGCCAATATTTCAAAGGACTGAATACCGGGGCAATAACAAATCCTTTTATGGACCTGTTTGGTGTTGTCAAGGGCGCTTTTAAAGCCCCCATAGTGACCATTGACAGCCCGATCGTATCTTTGTTTGCAGAGAAGATGAGCAGAGCCGGCCTGTATGGAGCTCCGTAGAATCCCGCCGAAATATAAATTATAATGTTTTAATGCACATAAAACCCAAACCCGGCCGCCTTTTTATCGGAAGATTTGAATCGGGGGAAAACCTTCTCGAAGCATTGACCTCGTTTTGCAAAAAAGAGAACATCCGTCTCGGAGTTTTTAATGTTATCGGCGCCGTCAGGAATGTAAAGCTGGGATATTATGAGCAATCAACAAAGAAATACACTGATTGCGCTTCTATCGACAAGAAGCTTGAAATTTCCAACTGTACAGGGAATATTTCATTAAAGGACGGAGAAATATTGGTCCATGCGCACATCACGCTCGCGGATTTTGAAGGAAAAGCTTTTGGCGGGCACTTAATGCCGGGTACAGAGATCTTTGCGGCAGAATATTTTATTCAAGAATTGACGGGCGGAGAACTTAACAGGGTCAAAGATGAAAAAACAGGATTGCCGCTCTGGGGCTGATCAGGAGACTTCTTCGTCGAGGCGGTTTTTCCAAAGATAATGTCTGGTTTCTTTGACTATTACCCCGCTAAGAAGCAGTAAAGAGACCAGGTTAGGAAGAGCCATGAGGCCGTTGGCTATATCAGCCGCGTCCCACACGAAAGAAAGCGAAAATACCGAACCGAAATAAACCATAACGCACCAAAGAGCCCTGTACGGGAATATCAATTTATGCCCGCCCAGATATTCAATAGCTTTTTCCCCGTAATAGGACCACCCTATAAGAGTTGAATAGACAAAAGTAAGCAAAGCAAAGGTCAACACAACGGGGCCTATGCCGAGCACACTTCCAAAAGCCGCGCTGGTAAGAAGGGGTGCCGCAAGGCCTTTCTGCCACACACCCGTGTTCACCAAAACAAGACCCGTCAAAAGACAGACGACAACGGTATCCCAAAAAGTCCCGGTAGAAGATACCAGCGCCTGTCTAACAGGGTTCCTTGCTCTAGAAGCTGCGGCTGCGATAGGAGCGCTTCCCATTCCTGATTCGTTGGAGAACAGCCCCCTGGCAACGCCGTATCTCATGGCCATAAGCCAAGAAGCCCCTGCAAACCCTCCTGCAACCCCGTGCGCCGTGAAAGCGCTGGTAATGATCAGCCGTATCGTTTCAGGAATAGATGTTATGCCGACAGCAAGAATAATAAGACAGCCGGAAATGTAAAAGATGGCCATGAACGGGACAAGAAAAGTGCACACTTTTGCGATGCTTTTTATCCCTCCCAAAATAACGGCCGCGGTCAAAACAGCCAGGACAAGACCCGAGACCTCCGGGGCAACAGAAAATGTGTCTTTCATAAGACAGGCAATAGAATTTGCCTGGACCGTACAGCCGATACCAAAAGCAGCTGCCGAGGTCAGAACAGCAAAGATAACGGCAAGCCATTTCATTTTAAGGCCGCGCTCAAGCACATACATAGGCCCGCCCGCCATTTCCCCGGTCTTTGATACGGTCCTGTATTTGACGGAAAGAAGGGCCTCGGAATATTTTGTGGCCATTCCAAAGATCCCCGTTATCCATAGCCAAAAGACAGCCCCGGGACCCCCGATAGAAACAGCCGTGGCAACACCGATGATATTGCCGGTGCCGATAGTTGCCGCTAGGGCGGTCATCAAGGACCCCATCGGGCTGACATCGCCCCTGGCTTTTTCATCTTTTTTTGAAACGGAGAGCCGGATACCTTTGCCGACATGCCTCTGGACAAACTTTAGGCGGAGCGTCAAAAAGATATGCGTGCCGAGAAGAAGCGCCAGCATGGGAGGCCCCCAGACGAGGCCGTTAAAATAGGAAAGGAACGCTTCAATATTTGGCATAGCGGATAACTTTCAAATACTACCATAATATTTATAACTGTTCAGCCCTTCCCCCCTGCCCCTCTCCAAGAGGGAGAGGGGTTAGGGTTATTGAATCCCAATCCCGGATAAAGTATTATCAGTTTATCTATGAACGACCAAGCCAATGTGATGGGGCAGCCGGTTCCTTTATGGGAAAAAGAATATGAACTGCCGCTCCACATATACAGCGCCGCGCAAATAAGAAGAAATCTCAAAGCATTCAAGAATATTTTTGCCGATAACTACCCAAAGGGTCGGGTCTGTTTTGCCGCAAAAGCATGTACACATCAGGAAACCCTGAGAATAGTCAATGAAGAAGGCTGCGGGGCCGATGTGGCCTCCTATAACGAGACAAGGTGCGCGCTTGAGGCCGGGATCCCGCCCGAAATGCTGGACCTTAACGGCAACTGCAAGGAAGACTTTCTTATTAAAGATGCAATAAACAGGGGGATGAACATCGTTGCCGACAGCCTGGAAGAGTTTGAGAACATCTGTGCAATAGCCAAGACTCTAGGCAAAACGCCCAGAGTCTTGCTCAGGATAAGCGGATACGAACTGGACGATATAACAGCGGACAGCTATTTTACTTCCGGTTTGTGGACAAAATTCGGGGTGCCTCTGCGCGATATCCCCGCCTTTATCGGAAGGCTTAAGAACTATCCTCAGATAGAATTTGCGGGGTTCCACACGCATATAGGCTCCCAGATCGCCCAGTTGGAGCCTTTTTTGGCAGTCCTTGGCAAGATGATAGAAATGTGCGGACTTATGAACTCGTCCGGCATACAATGTAAAGTCCTTAATCTTGGCGGTGGTTTCCCTGTAAGATATGTTGAAAAAGACACTTGGGATCATATTGTTCAAAGGATACGGAAGGGATATCTGGATGCGGAAGCAGGCGACCCCAAACATGTTTTTGTCTGGCACGACGGGCTCGCGGGGTTTACCACCGAGACCAACGCAAAAATACATCTTGAAAAATGGACTGGCGAGCGGTTTTATACTCCTTATCCCAAAGAAAAGATGCTGGAAGCCGTGCTTAAAGGGCAGGTCAAGGTAAACGGCAAGACAGTAAATGCGGTCAAAGCCCTGCAGGATATCGGAAGCCCGATGCTGACTATTGAGCCGGGCCGAGCCGTTGTTGAAGATGCGGGGATCACCCTTGCGAAAGTCAGCATTGTGCGAAAAGTCGCATATGAGCACGATCTGGTGACCATAGAATTAGGCGTTACCAGCCACTGCGAATCTTTGCTTGAAAAGCCTGTGCGAAAGTGGGAGCTAGCGGATAAGTCCTTTAGCAATGACGATAGGCCTTTTGAGGCCTTTATCGGAGGCAACCTCTGCTTTTCCGGGGATATGATCTCAAAATATAAGGTCTTTTTGGAAAGAAAGCCTAAAAGAGGGGATGTTCTCATCATTTATGACACGGGTGCCTATTCTTCTTCTCTTATGTCCGCCAACAGCAATTCATTCCCGCGGCCCGCGAGGGTGCTTGTTAAAGAGGACGGGACGAAGGTTGTGATGAAGCATAGGGATAAGTTCGAGCAAATCTTTTCCTGATATCTACCAATCCAACCCCTCAATCCCTTTTTCCCCCTTGTCGTAATAATGTTTTATTTTCTGCATCCTGGTGATGAGGTCGACTTTTGTTGATATTTCCGGGGGCAGGATGCGGCCGGTCAATATTAAATGGGGGACGGCGCGCGATCCCGGTACGGGCACGCGGCCGCGTGCCCCAACCAGATCAATTATATCCCCCATCGGCAACAACCCGGCCGCAACGGCATCTAATATCTCGTCCAGCACTATCAGAAAATATTTTCCGGAGGCGATCATCTGGTTTGCCATGGCAAGGCCTTCTTTGGCCTTTTTTATGTGAATATCTTTGGGCGCCCTGTCAAATACAAAGGTTTTGTCGCCGACCAGGCGGATGTCTATATTTGAACCGGACAAATATTTATATTCCCCGGTTTTGTCGCTGCCCTTCAAAAATTGCAGGACCGCGACTTTTTTGCTGTGCCCCGCGGCGCGGAGCGCATGTCCAACCGCCGCAGAGGTCTTTCCTTCGCCGTCACCTATAAAGGCTAGGATCATCTATTACCAGCATTTAGAATAGCCGCAGGCCCTGCAGATTATACAGCCTTCGCTGAATTCGACCATGTTGCCGCATTCGGGGCACTCGGGACACATGCCCGGGTTCTTGTCCCTGCCGTCGTTTATCGGCATTGCGGCTCCGGCGTAAGCAATTGGCTCAGTCTCTAACGCAGCTGTTGCCACAACCGGGTCTACCAAAAGGGCGGGCTCGGATTCGGAAGCATCGCAGTGCTTGCCGTTGCCGTTGTGAAGGTATTTTTCTATCGTCTTTCCTATGGCATCAGGGCAGGACAAAACCATGCCGCCGTTAACCCATAGGGGTGACGGACAGCGGATCCCTTTTATCTGTTTTACAATTGCCTCCCGCTCTATCCCGCACCTGAGGCAAAGTGAAATAAGCCGGCTGATAGCTTCGGACTGGGAGGCCGCACAGCCGCCGGATTTGCCCATCTTTGCAAAGATCTCGCAGAGCCCGGCCCCGTCCTCATTGACGGTTATATAAAGATTTCCGCAGCCGGTGCCGACCCGGATAGTTTTTCCTATGGTTTCGTTGGGCCGCTCGCGGGGAATGATCCCGTCCATTTTCTTTTCTTTGATCTTGGCGCTTTCAATGTTCAGGACCTGGGCTTCCCTGCTCTTGTCGCGGTATATGGTGATCCCTTTGCAGCCCTCCTTATAGGAGAACAGGTAGGAGTTCTTGACATCGTCCACTGTTGCCGACTGGCAAAAATTGACGGTTTTGGACACGGCGTTATCTACATATTTTTGGAATGCCGCCTGCATGCGGATGTGCCATTCCGCAGAAATGTCGTGGGCGGTGACAAAGACCCTTTTAACATCGTCAGGCACCTCGTCAATGTCGTGTACGCCGCCTTTTTCGGCGATCTTTTTCATCAATTCTTCACTGTAAAATCCTCTTTCTATCGCAACTTTTTTGAAGTGCGGATTTACTTCTACCATTTCCGTGTTGTCCATGACCCTTCTTATGTAGGAAATAGCGAACAAGGGCTCTACTCCCGAAGAACAGTTGGCAATAATGCTTATGGTGCCGGCAGGGGCAATTGTTGTTGTGGTGGCATTCCTGTATTTGGGGCCGTTCTGTATATCGTAAATGCTGCCCTTGAAGTTGGCGAACACGCCCCTTTCTTCGGCAAGTTTTGATGACACCTTTTTGCTTTCTTCCTGTATGAACTTCATCACTTTCTCGCCGATAGCCACCGCTTTTTTGGTGTTGTAAGGGATCTTGAGCATAATTAGCATGTCGGCAAAGCCCATCACGCCCAGACCGATCTTTCGGTTGGACTTTGTGGTTTCTTCGATCTTTTTAAGCGGATATTTGTTCATTTCTATCACATTGTCAAGAAAGCGGGTCGCAAGATGGATGGTCCTTCTCAGCTTGTCCCAGTCTATATCCGCATGGCCGGCTTCATGAAAGCGCACCATTTTGCTAAGGTTGATGGAGCCCAAATTGCAGGATTCATAAGAAAGCAAGGGCTGCTCCCCGCAAGGATTCGTGGCCTCTATCTCTCCGACCAATGGGGTCGGGTTGAAAGCGTTAAGACGGTCTATAAAGACTATGCCGGGGTCCCCGTTCTTCCAGGCCATTTCTGTTATAAGGTCGAACACCTCTCTTGCGCTGAGCTGCTTCACTTTTTCTTTTGTTCTGGGGTTGATAAGGTCATACATCCTGCCGTCCTCTACCGCGTCCATGAACTCGTCAGTTACGGCGACTGAGATATTGAAGTTGTTTATTTTGCTGTTGTCCCTTTTGCAGGTTATAAAATCAAGGATGTCGGGATGGTCGACCCTCAAAATACCCATGTTTGCGCCCCTGCGGGTCCCTCCCTGTTTTACGGCTTCGGTCGCGGCGTCAAAAACGGTCATAAAGGACACAGGGCCGGAAGAGATCCCCTTTGTGGTCATCACCATATCGTCTTTTGGCCTGAGGCTGGAAAAAGAAAAGCCTGTGCCGCCGCCGCTCTTGTGTATAAGGGCCGTCTCTTTTACTGTTTCAAAGATGTCTTCAAGCGAGTCCTTTATTGGGAGAACAAAACAGGCGGAGAGCTGCTGGAGCTCCCTGCCGGCGTTCATGAGCGTCGGGGAGTTCGGTAAAAACTCAAGGGCGGTCATCATCCTGAAGAATTCCTCTTCGTACCTTTTGGCTTCGATGGAGGAGGAGAACTTTGCCTCCGCGGAAGAAATATTTTCCGCAACCCTCTTGAAAAGATCTCCCGGTTTTTCCACGATATTGCCCTTTTTATCGCGCTTAAGATACCTTTTTTCCAGCACCTTTATCGAATTTTCGGACAGGTTCAGCTCTTCTTTTGGCATTGCAGCCTTCCTCCTTTATTTGGGGATCAAGACAGTGTTTTTATCTCTTTAACAAAATCCGAGACGCTTTCGAACTGGCGGTAGACCGAGGCAAATCTGACATAAGCCACTTTGTCAAGCTTTTGAAGTTTGTCCATCACTATCCCGCCTATGTTGACCGTTGACACTTCTCTTCCGTATTCCGAATACAGATACTTCTCGACCTCGTCCGCGATCTGTTCCACATCTTCCATTCTTACGGGCCTTTTTTCGCAGGCTTTCAAGATCCCGGAGGCCAGCTTTTCTCTGTCATAGGGCTGGCGGGTCCCATCCTTTTTCATTACATAAAGAGGCCTTTCTTCCACTCTTTCGTAGGATGTGAATCTGGCCCTGCAGGACAGGCATTCTCTTCTTCTTCTGACCGAGGAGCCCTCGCCTATGGTCCTTGATTCAATTACTTTATCTTCATCTTTTCCGCAGGCGGGGCATTTCATCCTTTAACCTCCCAAAACCCTTTATTTAGCGCGGAATTGAAGTATATCACACCACATATGTGGGGTGTCAATAGGGGTTTTTACAACTTGAAAAAGCCTGTCAGGCGCAGCAATAACCGGCGGCAGATCCTCCGGAAAAGTCGCTCTCAACCACAACTCTTCCAGTGTCTTCCGGCTTAATACAGAGCTCCTTTTCCTTTTTGCATCCGCTTCTAAAAACGGTAATGCCCTTGCATTTCAATTTGTGGGAAAGCAAAAAAATGTCCCGTACATCTTCTTTTGTCGCGCCAGGTAAAAGGTTGACCGTCTTTGACACTCCGCCGTCGGTGTATTTTTGGAAGGCTGCTGCCATGCTCACATGCCAGTGCGCCGGGATATCGAGACCCCTTGCGAAGAGAGCTTTGATATTGTCAGACATACCCTCAAGGCAGGAAACGCTTCCTTCGTTCAAGAGTATGGACTTGATGGTGTCGCTGCTCCAAAATCCGCCCTTTTTTGCGGCCTGTTCGAACATGGTATTATGCTCGGTCACTTCTTCTTTACCTCCCAATTGCCTTGCCCAGGCCACGGCAAAGATGGGCTCTATTCCGCTGGAGCACCCCGCGATGATGCTGAGCGCCCCGGTTGGCGCAACAGTGGCGACAGAAGCGTTGCGCAGCGCCTTGAATTTGTTCCTGTATATGCTTTCCTTGAATGCGGGGAATGAGCCCCTGATCTTTCCTAGTTCTTCGGAAGCGGAACGGCCTTCTTCCTGGACGAACTTCATTATCTTTTCGGCAAGAGCGACCGCTTTCTGTGAAGAATAGGGGAGCCCCAGTTTTATCAGCAGGTCGGCAAACCCCATTATCCCCAGGCCTATCTTTCTAGAGGCTTTTGTCGCTTCTTCTATTTGGGGCAGGGGATATTTTGAGGCATCAATGAGGTCATCGAGGAATCTTACCGCCAGATGAACGGTGTCCCCGAGTTTTTTGAAATCAACGCCGTCCCCTTTGGCAAACTCGCAGATAGCTATCGAGCCAAGAACACAGGCCTCGTAAGGAAGCAGGGGCTGTTCGCCGCATGGATTGGTGGCTTCTATCCTCCCCAGTTTAGGCAGAGGATTGTCCCGGTTTATCCTGTCGGCAAAAAGCACCCCCGGGTCGCCGCTTTCCCAGGCATTTTCTACCAGCTTAAGGAACAGTTCGTGAGCGTCCTTTCTTGCGCAGGGCTTTTTTGTCCTCGGGTCAATTACCGGATAGCTGCCGCCCTTTTTAAGGGAAGCCATGAACTTGTCGCTTATGAGCACCGACAGATTAAAGTTGGTCAAAGAGGCGCGGCCTTTTTTGGCCTCGATAAATTCAATGATGTCCGGATGGTCGAATGGAAGAATGCCCATATTAGCGCCTCTGCGCCTGCCGCCCTGCCTAACGGTGTCTGCGGCGGCATCAAAAAGCCGCATAAAGGATACCGGGCCCGAGGACACCCCGTGAGTGCGTTTTACTATATCGCCTTTTTTCCTGAGCCCGCCGAAGTTGAAGCCCGTGCCTCCCCCGCTCTGGTGTATCAGCGCGGCGCTCCTTAGGCAGTCAAATATCGAGGAGAGGCTATCTTCTACGGGAAGGACAAAACAAGCCATCAGCTGTCCAATGTCCGTGCCGGCATTCATAAGAGCAGGAGAATTGGGCAGGAACAGCCCGTCGCACATAAGTTCGGCAAAGCGGCGCTCGAGCTGTTTTCGTTGTAAGGCCTGGCAGTAGAGGGCTTCGGCTCCCGCAGCCGCTTTAGCCGCTCTTTGGAACAACTGCTGAGGGGTTTCGCACACTTTCCCGTTCTTATCCCTGAGGAGATATCTGTTCTTCAGCAGCGCTTCGGCGCTTTTGGATAGTTTCTTCATGCCGAAAGTTGATGGGATTGTAGCACAAAGAGGCCGAAAATTACAAGGAAAGATCGCCGGACAGCGCCTGCGCTATCTTTGTCCTGTCAAAGCCCAGGATCAATTTTCCGTCTATATCTATGACCGGGACCCCTGTCTGTCCCGTCATCTCTATAAGGCGCTTTGCGGCAGTGTTGTCCTCAAGAACATTGAATTCCTCAAAATCCAGCCCTTTTTCATTAAAGAACCGTTTTGCCTGCTGGCAGAACGGGCACAGGGGGGAAGAATATATGCGGATCGGCACTATTCTTTTATGATGGCATTCACCGGGCAGGCCTCAACGCACTTTCCGCAGTCGGTGCACTTGGCCGGGTCTATAGTATAAATAGGGTCACCGGAAGCGATCGCCTGTACGGGGCACTCCGGCTCGCAGCTTCCGCAGGCTATGCAGGAATCCTGTATTTTGTGTGACATGATAATACCTCCCTAAAATTTCAACAAAGACCATTCTACACCATGGGTGATTTTCTGACAATAGGGGCAGGCGCCTTATAAATGATCCAGATGTTTAATGATATCGTCCGCGTAGCTTTCAAGTTTTTCGGCCAGCCTTTGCGAAAGCCCGCCGCCAAAGGACACATCCTCAACCTGTATGCCTGCCGCAATGATCTCCGTTTTAAGCTCAAGGCTTTTTGACAGGGCCAGTAGCTGGCCAAGGTCTATCTGGTGGGTAGAAGACAGGTCCTCTTTGATGTTTTGCGCTTCTATTTCTTTGAGCCCGAAGATCTTCAACTGTCCCGGGCGCAGGCCAGCATTGATGCCGTCAATGATAAGGGCTCTTTTATATCCTGACAGCCTGTTTATAAGGTCTATAGCGGAGGTCCCCAGGTCAAAATAATCGAATCTGCCGTCATCGCGCTTGCGCAGCCTATCAAGTACGGCTATCCCGATGCCGTCGTCTTTTCTCAACGGGTTGCCTATGCCTATTACGGCGGTCCGGTCAGATGAATTTGACATCGAGCATGTGGGTGGAGCAGGAGATGCAGGGGTCATATGCTCTGGCAAGCATTTCCAGGTTTAATGTAATGTCTTCTGTAGAGACGCCCTGCAGGACGTTTCTACCTGCCACGCCCGCACCATTAATTAATTCCGGCACCAATTTTCTCATATCTTCCTCAAGATTAGCCATGTTCTGGTTGGTTGGTATCACGCAATTTGCGGCTGTAATCAGCCCTTTTTCATCTATCGTGTATTCATGGAACAGGGTGCCTCTGGGGACCTCGGCGCAGCCAACGCCAGTATTGGGCCTGTAGGAAGGGGTCTGATCCTTCTTTGGCCAAGAGCTTACGATAGATTTGGACTCATCAAGTCCTTCGCTAAGGACTTTTTTAAGTATCTTGATAGATTCCTCAAGACAGTGCACCCATTCAACCAGCTGAGCGGCCGTGTTCAAATACGGATTGCTGCAGGGGGCCTTTAATCCGAGTTCTTTGGCTGTATCCTTGCCCCTTTTATTCAACTGGGCAAAATTGTTGTTAAACCTTGAAAGAGCTCCGACCGCATAAGGTTTGCCTCCTATGTGGGCGACCTTTGCCCTTGAATAATCAAGCACTGTTTCACTCAAAAGGGCCCTGTAGTCTTTGTCCGTGGCCTTGCGTTGCCCGTTAACTGCAAGAGAGCCTTCGTATAGCGCGTATTCCTTATCAGCTTTAAGCGAAAGATACTGTGTCGGCCTCTCATATTCGGGGAACTCAAGGGTCTTGAACACCTTTAAGGTTTCCTCGGCGTCGCCGCGGGCTTCCAGCATCATAGAATACAACTTCTCAAGATTCTCCCTGGAAGGGAGCTTGGTAAGGCCGCCTATCACATAAGTAATGGGGTGAATGTGTCTTCCCGCCAGGACCTCGCCGGCAAAATCGCTCATTTTTTTCATGCGGAGAGCGCGCTCTATCATGGACTTGTGCGTCTTGATAAGAGGGAAAATGCTTTTGACTCCCAGAAGGTCGGGGGCAACAAGGATGTAGATATGAAGGATATGGCTGTCCAGTATTTCTGTGTTAAGGAGCAGCTTTCTGAGCATTACGGTCTGGGCTGAAGGGACTATTCCCAGGACATCTTCTCCTGCCTTAACAGAGGCCAAGGTGTGTCCGCAGGCGCATATGCCGCAGATCCTGCTGGTAATATGCTGGGCTTCCCAGATAGAGCGCCCTACAAGCATGGACTCAAAGAATCTGGGGGATTCTATGACCTGGAATTGGCATTTTTCCAAAGCGCCGTTCTTAACATCCACGACTATGCTGCCATGGCCCTCCACCCTTGTAAGGTAGTGGACATCTATCTTAACGTTCTTTGCGCTATTTGAACTCGTTGTCATATTTTGCTCCGGTGGAGTCATTATAAAGCGTGAACTTATTAAGTATGTCTTCTACTGTAAGGCCGTATTTGAGTAAAATGTCCTTCTGGGCCGAGGATGCAGGGTCGCTCAGGAGCCCCCTGCAGCCGTAGCACTTGTTGCCATTGTTTATGCACCAGGAATTGCAGCCCGCCCTGGTGACCGGGCCCAGACAATCTTCCCCCTTTTCGTAGCGGCAGACATTCTCGTTCATTTTACACTCAATGCAAACCGGATGATCGGGAACAGCATAGGGCTTTCCCAGCAGGATGCACTTGATAACGGAGATCACTTCCGGAACATAGACCGGACAGCCGTTAATGAAGTAATCAACAGACACCACCTCGTGGACAGGCATGGTCTTTACAGTGTTGACCCCTCCTGCCTTGTCCCCGTATACCGTTCTTTTTGCTTCTTCAAGCGGTTTTCTGTTCTTCATCCCGTTTATGCCGCCTATAGTGGCGCAGGCACCCAGGGCAACGACCACCTTGGCTTTTTCCCTAATGGTTTTTATCCTTTTTATGTCGTTCTCTGTGGTAATACTGCCTTCTACAAAGGCAATGTCATAATCCTGGCCGTTCTCCGACATGATCTCCCTGAAGTTAACGATATCCACCAGTTCCAAAAGCTCCAAAAGGGTAGAGCCTATATTGGCGAACTGCAGCTGGCAGCCCTCGCAGTCCGAAAAATCAAAGAACGCCAGTTTCGGTTTTCTTTCAGGCTTTTTCAAGGCATTCCCCCTTAAATTGCTTTATCTGCTCATAGGTAAAAACCGGTCCGCTCTGGCACACATAAGTTCCTTCTATCTGGCAGTGGCCGCACTTACCGAGCCCGCATTTCATCCTGCGCTCAAGAGAGACCAGTATCTGGTGGTCCGGTATCTTTTTCTCCAAAAGATGCACTATCACAAATTTATACATTACCGGAGGGCCTACTACCACTCCGTAAGTTCTTTCGGGAATGATATCCACTCCCGGTATCAGGGTCGTTATCAGCCCTACATTGCCTGCCCATTCATCGTCAGGTTTGTCCACGGTGCAGCTGAACTTTATCTCGGACCTTTTCATCCACTCGCTGGTCTCCCTGCCAAAAAGGATCTCTTTAGGGGTTTTGCATCCCAGAAGTATCTGCACATTTCCAAACTCATTCCTCTGGGCAGTGACATATCTGATAAGGGATCTCAAGGGAACAAGCCCAAGCCCGCCCCCTATGATCAAAAGATCAAAGCCCGACATGCTGTCCACGGGGAATCCTTTGCCGTAAGGGCCCCGTATCCCCACCAGATCGCCTTTTTCGAGCCTGTGAAGCTGCCTGGTGAGCGAACCCACTGCACGGACCGTCAGCTCAAAATAACCTTTGTCGGTAGGGGATGAGCAAACAGAAATAGGAGCTTCTCCAAAACCGAAGACCGAGACCATTACGAACTGGCCCGGCATATGTCCAAGCTCCCTTTTTCCTTCCAACTCTATGCGGAAAAGTTTTTCCTGCTCTCCCTCCATCCGGGTTTCAACGATCTTTCCCTTCATCTGGCCATAGGGAAAGGAGCCCATTTTTTCTAAAAGCTCTTTTCTGTCCATCACGCAACCTCTTTCAGCAGCGCGTTCACGGTCTCTTTAAGGTCGATACCGGCCATGCAGGCCCTGGTGCATCTTCCGCAGCCCGTGCAGAAATACCTGTTGAATTTGTCCGCAGGGTATTTAAATTTTCTATAATATCTGTGTCTTTGCCTTAAGTCGCGGCCTTTTCTAAAATCATGGCCCCCGGCGACTTTTGCAAAATCCTCCATTTGGCAGGAATCCCAGATCCTGTACCTTGTGCCGCTGCCAAGGTCAAGCGACAATTCGTCCTCGACATTAAAGCAGTAGCAGGTAGGGCAGACCGAAGTGCAATTGCCGCAGCCCACGCATCTTCTCCCAGTATCCTCCCATACCTTGGCGTTAAAACCTTTATCAAAGGCCTCATACACTTTGGAGACGGGAGCGTCCAATTCCTCTTTGAAGACCCGGTTCTTTTCTTCTCTGGCGCTGTCCAGCGCTTTCATGTTTGAGCTATCTGCCTTCTTGATATAGGAGAGTCCTTTTATAAGAGCTTCCCCCTTTTCGGAATTAACATGGATAATGTAGCTGTCCCCTATATCAGTAAGCATCAGATCGTAACCGCCCCTTGGCAGATGATTGCCCATAGAGGCGCATGAGGCGTGGCTGTCGCAGTATTTCATGCACTCGAAGCCTATGATGGTCATCCTGTCTTTTCTGCTAAGGTAATACGGGTCGGCCGGCTGCTCCCTAAAAACGGCATCCATGCACTGTATGCCGGCTATGTCGCAGGTGTGTACCGCGAAAAGGATGAACTCTTCGGGTTCCTTGAGGTCCCTTTCTTCCTTAAGGGTCTTTGTGTCGAACTTTGCCAGCTTCTCTTTCTGCGGAAAATAATACTTTTTTGGCGGAAGGATCGTAGGGATATAGTCCAGGCAGATCTCGCTCACATCCTTTATGGGTCTGAAAACATAGAGATTTTCTTTCTTTTTGGGGGCATAAAAGCGGGCCTTTTTCTGAAGGTGGCGGATCCATTTTTCAAGGTCCGTTTTTTTGACCAACGCGTATTTCATGCGTATTCCAGTTCGGTTATCTCAAATTCAGGGCCATAGGGGACTTCTTTAAAATCTATCTCTATGTCTTTGCCTCCCGAATTTAGGGCGGCCTGCTCAAAATGGGACAAAAAGTGTTCCCTGCTCAAGCCGGAAAATCTGGAAAGGTTAACGGATATCTTTCTGATCTTCTTGTCCGAAGCTTTTTCTTCTTCCTCAAGGTACCTTATCAAATTTTGGAACAAGTGCGCCTCGTGCATGATGAGTGTAGATATTATAGCAAATAAATGAAATTAAAATGCAAACAGGCCGATAAATGGTAGATATGGGCAAAAAGATCACAGGCCAGACCCCGCAATTCCTCTCGCATACGGCATGGCTTACAAGCGGCCCATTCTCGGTACGCCTTGGCAGACAGGTCTCGCGCCTCATGTGTTCGGACAGAGAGCTTCAGGGAATGCTGGCGCCAAAAGTGAACGGCGACGCAAGGTTGAGCCTGTTCCATGATGTCAGGACAAGGGTCCGGGAGATCTACGGAGGCATATGGACCGGGGCTGTTAATGCTTACGATACTTTCAAAACCGCTAATCCGGAATTATTTGCCCAGCTTGTTGATAAAGGGTATGTAGACAGAGCGGGAAATATGCTTCAAGGGCTGGGAAGCGTCCGCAAGGCTGCGGATATAAGAATTAATGCCGGCACATCAGAAAAAAGTCATATTTTCGATTTGCTGAGGATCTGCTTTCTTCCATTCCAGATGGCAGTAGAACACGGACTTGACACATTGCCTTGCCCGGGATACCTTATGGGGCTTGCCCAGGAATGGCCTGTAACGGATGACGAGATGTTGGGAATGGCTTTACGGCACGAGGCAGGTCACATTGCGGCAGGCTTTATTTCTGAGGAGGACATAATCGGACTTAACGGCCGGTTTTCTAGAGGTCCTTTCGAAAGAGAGGTTCTGGCCACTCTTATAAACGCATTCGAAGACAATAAAGTTGTCCGCTTCCAGCTTATGAACGGCTTTAGGGGTTCGGCCGAGGGTTATGTGGAAATTTCGATCGGTATTTTCAGGAGAAGGCTTCAGGTCATGCAGGCTCGGGACAAATGGATGATCCCGTTCCATTATCTTTCCCATGTCTTTATGGTGCCGCTTGCCTTTGAAATGGTACAGGACCCGGGCGCGGCAGATATATCAAAAAGAGTAGACAATCTATACAAGAAATATGTTGACGACAAAAGCAGGGCTCTAATAAAAAGACTGGAAGAGGCAGCAGGCCTAATTATAGAAGGTCCTGAATGGACCAGGCCGGAGGTCTTTAGTTCAATATTTGATCCCGTAGCCCTATGGGCAAAGACCCTTTAACCATAAAAAAAGGCGGCCTAAAGGCCGCCTTAAATAGTGAACTGACCAAGGGTTACAACTGCTTTTTTGCGTTCCCCCTCTTGTTCATATAGACCGCAAGAATGACCAGCAGCACGGACACTGTAATGATCACGGTCTTAACCGCCGGAGAAACCCCGTGAAATATGAGCGGCACTATCAAAAGCGCCACAAGGTTCATGACCTTGATCAGAGGGTTAAGGGCAGGGCCTGCGGTGTCTTTGAACGGATCCCCGACAGTATCGCCGATGACCGCGGCTTTGTGGGCGTCAGAACCTTTTCCTCCCAGCATCCCCATCTCAATGGCTTTTTTAGCGTTGTCCCAAATGCCGCCTGAATTGGCAAGGAGCACGGCCAAAAGCTGTCCGACCAGAATTGCTCCTGCAAGAAAACCGCCCAGCGCAGCCGTGCCAAGGGCAAAGCCGACAGCTATCGGAGTGAATATTGCAAGCAGTGCCGGGCCGATCAACTCCTTTTGTGCGGCAGATGTTACTATGTCAACGCACTTAAAATATTCCGGCTTGTTCTTCTTTTCCATTATTCCGGGTATTTCCCTGAACTGCCGCCTTACTTCTTCCACGACCATCTGGGCAGCCCTTCCCACAGCCTTGATAAGGAATGACGAGAACAGGAAGGTTACGGCGCCCCCGATAAGAAGGCCGATGAACACATCGGACATGTTCAATTGAATACCGGTCTCAAGCAGGCCGCCTTCTTCCACGAAAGACCTGAACAGGGCTATCGCAGCAATGACAGCGGTCGCTATCGCAAAACCTTTGGTAAGAGCCTTTGTGGTGTTGCCAACGGCATCAAGTTTGGAGACGATCTTTTCGGCCTTGCTTCCCTGGCCTCTGTAAGTACCGGACATTTCAAAGATCCCGTTAGCGTTGTCGGCGATCGGCCCGTAAGTGTCCATTGCCAGGATAAAACCGGTCGTTGTCAACAGTCCCAGTCCCGCAAGGGCGACCCCGTACGCCGACAGTGCCATATTGCCCCCGAAGATGGCCATGGAGGCAAAAATGGTGGCTGATATTGCGACAATAGACCAGACCGAGGATTCCTGCGCCAGAGCAAAACCGGAAAGGATCAATGTTGCCGGCCCGGACTTGGCGGACTCAACGGTCTCTTTAATGGGATTGTTCTCTGTGTGGGTAAAATAATTGGTCAGCATCTCTATTACCACTGCCAGCACTATTCCGACAAAGGTGGCAAGAGCAAACCTCCACCATTCTGCGCCCGGTATCGGATAGTTAAGATAGAGATAACAGATAGCGACAAAACCGATTATCGAAGTTATAGAGGCTACCCAAAAACCAAAATTGATCGGCTTCATCGGGTCCCCGATCTCTTCTGTGTCTTTGCCTCTGACGGACCATGTGCCTATGATGGAAGCGAACACTCCGACTGCTCTGACAAGAAGCGGGTACATGACAAGCTTCAGCGCCATAAGGGCTGCCATTCCGCCAAAAAGCGCCTGAAAGCCTTTGTCCGCAAGCGTTGCCGCTCCCAATATAAGGGCAGCGACAAGGGTCACCTCGTAGCTTTCAAAAACATCCGCTGCCATTCCGGCGCAGTCCCCGACATTGTCCCCGACATTGTCGGCTATGACCGCCGCGTTCCTGGGATCGTCCTCCGGTATGTTCTTTTCCACTTTTCCTACCAGGTCCGCGCCGACATCAGCCGCTTTGGTGTAAATGCCGCCGCCTATCCTCATGAACAGCGCAACAAGGCATCCGCCAAAACCAAAACCAACCAGGACCTTCATGGCATCCTGTTTAAAGATCAGGAATATGAGCGTGGCGCCGAGCAGCCCAAGCCCCACGGTGAACATGCCCGATACGGTACCGGCCTCAAAAGCGACCTCAAGGGCTTTCTTAAAGCTGGTAAGAGCGGCATTTGCCACTCTGACATTTGCCCTTACCGCAAGGTTCATTCCCACAAAGCCAGCCCCGGCCGAAGCAAAAGCCCCCAAAAGGAAGGCAATGGCTATGCCAAAGGGAAGCACGGGGTTATCAGGAAATACGGGGACATACATGAAATACAGTCCCACAGTGATAAGCGCTATGAATATGCCCATCACTTTGAACTGCCTTGTAAGATAAGCGGCAGAGCCTTCCTGTATGGCTTTTGCCACCTCGATCATTTCCTTAGAGCCTTGGGGCGCCCGGAGGACCTTCCAGGCCATGTAAGCTCCGTACAACAGGGCAACAAGCGCGGAAGCGAGCACCAGCCAAAGAAGACCGGATTCAAGCGGACGCAGAGCGGGCAGAACTATGGATGCTTCTGACATTTTTCTTCCTTTCTATTTATTTGCGAAGGCCTCGAGCCCGAGGTATTTTGCCTCTGTGCCGAGTTCCTCTTCGATCCTGAGCAATTGGTTGTATTTGCAGACACGGTCCGTTCTGGCGGGAGCCCCCGTTTTTATCATTCCCGAATTTGTGGCGACCACCAGGTCGGCTATAGTGGTGTCCTCGGATTCGCCGCTCCTGTGGGACACGACAGAAGTGTATTTTGCCTTTCTTGCCATTTCCATCGCGGCAAGGGTCTCGGACAGGGAGCCTATCTGATTGAGCTTGATAAGTATTGAATTCCCGGCCTTTTCCTGTATACCCTTTGAAAGAAGTTTGACATTTGTAACAAAAAGGTCGTCGCCTACCAGCTGTATCTTTTTGCCGAGCCTTTTGGTCAACAGCTTCCAGCCTTCCCAGTCCTCCTGGGCAAGCCCGTCCTCGATAGAGATTATCGGGTAGTCGGAAGCAAGTTTTTCGTAGAGATCGACCATTTCCTCTGATGAAAGAGCTCTTCCTTCGCTCTTCAATTCATATTTCCCGTTCTTATAGAATTCTGAAGAAGCGGGGTCCAGACAGATGTTTATTTGTTCTCCCGGTTTGTATCCGGCTTTTTCCACGGCCTCTACTATTGCCTTAAGCGCCCCTTCATTGGTCCCCAACGCGGGAGCAAAACCGCCCTCATCTCCTACGGTCGTGGGCTGCCCCTTTGCTTTTACGACACCTTTAAGGGTGTGATAGACTTCCGCACACATTCTCAGCGCCTCTTTAAAAGACTTTGCTCCGGTCGGGGCTATCATGTATTCTTGGAACTCCGTGTTCCATCCGGCATGAGCGCCGCCGTTGAGCACATTCATCATGGGGGTGGGAAGCACTGCAGCTTTTTTGCCGCCGATATAGGAGAAAAGCGAGATCCCCAGACCGTTCGCGGCCGCGTGTGCCGCGGCAAGAGACACGGCAAGGATGGCATTGGCGCCTAGATTTGATTTGTTTTCGGTCCCGTCCAGTTCAAGCATGGCCGCATCAATTTCGAATTGGGAGGTTACCGGCAGACCTTTAATTTTAACCTCGATCTTTGAAACATTGGCAACGGCTTTTTGGACCCCTTTGCCGAGATACCGGCCTTTGTTCCCGTCCCTTAACTCCAGTGCCTCGTGTATCCCTGTGGAGGCGCCGGAGGGTACAATAGCCCTTCCCAGTGTGCCGTTCTTTGTAATGACATCGACCTCTACGGTGGGATTGCCTCTTGAATCAAGGACCTCCCTTCCGATGACCTTTTCTATCTTCATCCCTTCGGACCTCGAATTCTTTTTGCAGAACCTTTTTGCGATATCCTCGAACATCTATGGCTCCTTTCGGGAAAATTGCGTATCAAACAGCACCATTTTATCACAAAAAATATCCCTGTGTTCCCGTACGGTCTTTGAGAATGCTCAGATGTTATAATGTCCGCATGTACGCGGTAAACAGGCTTACTCAAGATTTTCTGGATAAACACCCAAAACTGTACAGCATGTTCGGTTCCTGTTATTTTATGCTTTGCGGCACCACTCCCCACTCTTATGATCTCTTCCGCAGAACGATTTTCTATGGCGAAAAAGAGACTGCCGCATTTGCAGCTGCTGACACAGACACAAGAAGAATAACGGCCATCATAGTGTTCAACCAATTCGGCAAAGAAAATGACTCCATCTTTATGCACATCATTCCAGTTGAGGGGGCGCCTTTGGACGCTAACGGGATGTCGGAAGTCTTGAAGCAGATAATTAGTGAAGCGGTAAAGAAATTCGATCTTAATCGCATCTACTCGAATGTGATGGATGTCGAGGATTTTGCGAAAAAGGCGCTTGAAAAAACGGGGTTTTGCATTGAGGCCGAAATGAAGGAACAGATATTCTTTAAAGGGCAGCTCAGGTCCGTGCTTGTATATGTTTTTTCCCCAAAAGGGCAGGACAATGCTTGAAAAGATCAAAATTGCCTTGAGAAAGGCCGATCTCGGCGATGTGGAAAGGATCTGCGGCTGGGCATCGTCGCAGGATTTTGTGGCAAACTTATATGACCTTGAGACTAAAGACCCGAAAAAGCTCAAAGCCAGGGTGATAGCCATGGTGGAAAAAAGCACAAGCGATCCTTCGGACGCTATCGTTATGATAGCCGAAACACCGGAAAAGCCGGTCGGGATGATACTGTATTCCAGGATAAACTGGAGAAGCCGGAACCTGCATGAGTCTACGGTCATTGGAGAAGAGGATTATAAGAACAAGATATATGGGCTCAAATTCATCCATTTAATGCTGGATTTTGCGTTCAATGAACTGGGGATGCACAAGATATCGGGGTATGTGTATGATTTTAATGCCAGAATGAGCGCTCTATTGGAGGGTTTTGGCGCGATCAAAGAAGGATATTTTAAGGATTTTGTGAAAAGAGGGGAGAAAAGGTACGGAGCCACCCTATACGCGTTTTTTGACCGAGACTATCCAAGATTTCTCAAGGCCATTTCAAAATACTGATACCAGTTGGGTGCAAGTTTAATCCCTCTCACTCCGATATATTAATGAGCGAGACAATTCCATTAAGGAGATCATATGGTTGCCAGCATAACGGCGCAAACTTTTGATGTGTTTGACCGCGACAGCAACGGGATCCTTGATGATAACGAGCTCGAGAGATTTTGCAGCACAACGGGACAAAATGCTTCTGCCTGGGATGCCAATCTGAGCGGGGATGTAAGGAGAGAGGAATTCGAGACGACGCTGCAAATCCGCGACAGCATAAAAAGCAGGCAATCGGGCAATGGCTGGCGCAAATCGGACTTTCATGCCATCGATTCAGACCACGACGGGATATTGACCAGGGATGAATGGGAAATGTTCGGGTTGGACCCCAGGCTCTTTGCCAGATATGCCGGAAGCGACAACAAGATAACTCACGAAGAGTGGGACAGCCTTATAGAAAGCATAAAAACCCAGAACAGCGGGGGCGGCGGCAAGAAGTAGGCTTAATAGATGTCGCCTCTTAGCCTTTTCAATATTTTTCCTTCAAGCGGCGTGTAATTGACGAACAAAACCTTCGGGGTATTTGTCTTTTCCTCGATCTGGACCGCGTTTATGCAGCAATTGTCCTGTTTTATCCTCCAAAAATAGTTAAGCTCTATCCCGAGAAAATGGAACAAAATCGTTCTGTTTATCCCGCCGTGGGCGACTATCAGAACGGTTTTGCCTTTGTTCTTTGATAGTATGGAATTTATGGCCGAGACCCCCCTTTTTTGAAGCGCCTTAAGAGGCTCAACGCCCGGTATCCTGGCCCTGTCGGGATGTTTCATCCAGATCTTGTAGATACTCGAGTATTCTTTTTCTATCTCGTCAAACCTCATGCCTTCCCATTTCCCGTAGAACCTTTCTTTAAGTCTGGGGTCCTTTATGACCGGCTTTTTTTGTGAGCGGGCAACTATGGATGCAGTTACAAAAGACCTGGAGAGGTCCGAACAGTAGACGGAGTCTATCTTTATCTTTGAAAGCGTTTTTGCAAGCGTTTTCGCTTGTTTTATGCCTTTTCCCGTCAGTTTGCCGTCGCCCTGCCCTTGGTATATCTGGGCCGCGTTGCTGCCGGTTTCCCCGTGCCTGCATAGTATCAGAGTTGTCATGAGCCCAGTATAACACGCCTTGTCTTTGAGATTTTCCGGGTCTATAATAGTCCCAGCAAAATGAAGGGAGCAAGGCAATGCCGGCAAAGGCCGCAAAAAAATCTGAAGCAAAAAAACCAAAGAAAGAAAAAATAGCGGGAAAGATCGACCACTATTTTGACAAGATCAAAGTCATAACAACTACACTTAAAGCACCCATAAAGGTCGGGGACATTATACACATAAAAGGGCACACAACTGATTTTGTACAGCCCGTGGGCTCCATACAGATAGAACATGAAAGCGTGCAAAAGGCAAAGAAGGGGGAAGGGGTTGGGATAAAGGTCAAGGAATTCGTAAGGGACAACGATATCATCTATTTTGCGGACAAAAAGAGCGCCGATGCACAAAAACCGCAGATCCAGCCCATGCTATTGCAGAAGTCCGCGGCGGTAAAAACATCGGTCCCGCGCACGCCATCCAGGGATGCCGCTTCCGGCAGGCCCAGATTCCTCAGTTTCTGAAACCCGGCGGAGGGTAGAGCCTGTAGTGGGGGATATCGCTTGAAAACGGGATAGAGGCTACGCCCAGCCGGGTTTCAAGTTCTTTCTGTGTCAGAATCCTGCCGGCAGTGTCAATGAAACGGCCCCTTGATACCCCGGTGCCGCTCATCAGTTCATTGAACAGGTTTACGCAGATACCGTCGGCTTCTTCGAAAAAATCTGCGACTTCCGCGTCATAATCCGGCCCGTATGTTTCGATCAGCAGGTCAATGTCATCCCTTGAACACACAGGGCTGCTTCCTGCAACGGTGCCGATAAGCCATATGCTCTTGATTCCTTTAAGGATCCTTCCGGCGGCGCGCGACAAAAGAGATGCAAGATTATACCTGAAAAGCGCGTGAGTGTCGGGGTCCTGCTCTTTCAATCTTTCCGCAGCGGCTTCCCAGTCCTGTCCTCCGCTCCTTCTGTCGCAGCATGAAAGGGCCATCCTCCAGGCTGGCTCAAGGTCCGGCGGCTGCCCGCTTTCCCTGTCAAACAGCGACAACCTGACTATCAGGTCGGCAAGGAAATCTTCGGCAAAGCCTTTCCTGCTAGACCAGGCGCCTGAAAGATCGAGATGCCCCAGCCATTTTCTGAACCCGTACTCTCTTGAGAAAAGGCTGGCGTCCATATGAAGGCGTAAATTAGAATTGTCGGAGCCTATCCGGTATTTGGCCAGGCCAAAAGCTCTGCCGGTATCCTCCGAAGAATAAAAAGTGACAGTTGCCTTAGGCGCCGCAAAGCCGGTCTTAATAGATATGTTGACAGGATACTCATTTGCATCAGTGATCACCGAAAAAGAGGAAAACGCTCTTGAGCGCTCGCCAAATTGCACGCCTGACAGATGGGATATCTGCTCCCCGCCGGGGCCTTGAGCAAGGGCGCCAAAAAACGAAACCAGGCACTCGAAACCGTCAAGCATTGCCAAGCAGCGGGGTCTGTTACCCCGGTCTTCAAGGCAGGCGCCGATACCTTCCGCTAAGGGAGAAAGACCCCGGACAAAGGCGGACCGGGATCCTATCCAGGAAGAAGCCTCCAGTCCTTTTGCGGAAGCCTTAAGCAGAAAGTCTGCCCTGGCCAGGCGCTCCTTTAATAAAGAATAGCTAGCTGCCCTCATAATGCCAGGCCCTTTCCTCTTTCCCCATTTCCATGATGGTCACAAGGTCCCACCCGGAACGGAAAGGGGTCAAATAGTTGTCCTGCAAATTGTTCTCCATTATCTTGATCCGCCTGTATCTGTCAGCGATAGTCTCGGGGGTCGATGCAAAGAACTCGGAGATCCCAAGCTCTACGGCGGTCCCAATGATCGACCTTATTCCCCAATAATTCCATTCCCGGTAAGGATTTTGAGGACGCGGCTTAATGTGCCTGAAAGCCGTGCTTGAATGTATCTCGTCAAACTTTAGGGCGGGAACGCCTGTGGAATACGGATCGAATACTTTTAGAGAAAAACGGCCAAGTGAATAATCGGGAGGCATCAATATGTCCGTATCAAAAGTCCTGAAATCGTGGAACACCGAAGCGATGTCGCTGCCGAACTGGCCGATATCGACCGGCAGCAGGTCCACGAACGGAAGCGCCAGCCGGAATTCGGGATGCTCCGGTAGTGAAAAACGGGCCGCCGGCCTTGTGCCGTCCGGTCTTTGCCAGCAGAGAAAAGGCTTTCTTTCTACAGCGGAAAAGACCCTTAATAATACGGCATCGCACTCTCCCCTAGGGAGCAAGCGTTGTGTCGTCGGCGGGTTGATCCTGGGTGCGCTTGTCATAAAGTCCCTAAGTGTTTATCGAAAATGAGGTCAATGGATTTCAAGCGCCAAAAAGAGTATCATGAAAAACATGAGGGCATTTGAATCTTTCAGGTACAAAAACTTCAAGATATTCTGGTCGTTCCAGATATTCAGCCTTGCGGGCACCTGGATGCAGATGGTGGCACAGGGATGGCTTGTGTATGAAATTACGGGTTCAAAGCTGCTCCTGGGCGTGCTTAATGCCATCGCAGGGCTTCCCATATTATTCCTTACCCCTTTCGGAGGAGTGATAGCGGACCATGTGAACAAAAAAAAGCTCCTCTGGTACACTCAGCTCGTTTTTGCCATGAGCTCATTTCTGGTGGGCTTTTTGATATCGACAGAGCAGATCAGTTTTGCATCTCTTGCGCTTATAACTTTTGTCGTTGGGCTGGCAAATGCCGTGGATTCGCCGGCAAGGCAGGCATTTGTTGTTGAGCTTACCGAAAAAAAAGCTCTGCCCAATGCAATAGCGCTTAACTCGATAGCATTTAATGCAGCAAGGATAGTAGGCCCGGCAGCGGCAGGGTTCATAATCGGAGCTTTTGGGATAGAAGACTGCTTTTATCTTAACGCAATAACCTTTTTTATAATGATGGCAGGGCTCGTGCTAATTAAGGGCGATTTTTCCCCGGCCACAAAATGGACTTCGGGAATGCTTGAGCCCTTTTTTGAGGGAGCAAGATACATCTACAGGGATAAAAAAACGCTGTTGTTAATGGTTCTGGTGGCCTTTACCTCAGTGTTTGTTATGCCTTACGCTGTTTTAATGCCCGTCTTTGCCAAGGACATCCTAAAAGTAGGGCCCCAGGGGCTGGGGCTGCTGATGTCCGCCGGAGGCATGGGGGCACTACTCTCGGCTTTTATGCTGGCTCAATACAGTTCACGGATAAACTTCATAAAGTATATTGTGTTCAGCACGATAGTGGTCTCTCTGTCCCTGATAGCCTTTTCTGTGTCGGTATCTTTCATACTGTCCTGCGCTTTTCTTGCGGTCCTTGGCTGGGGGATAGTTTCGCAGGCCGCCTGTGTAAATACCGTACTTCAAAAAGAGGTCCCCGACCGGATGCGCGGAAGAATAATGGGGTTTTATACGCTATCATTCCTGGGGCTGATGCCTATAGGCGGGTTCCAAGCGGGTATAACAGCTCAATACTTTGGAGCCCCGTTCGCCTTGATGATAGGGGGGCTTTTCAGTCTTATACCTGCCTTTGCCCTGGCGGTCCGCTATGGGAAGGGTTAGCCTAAACTTCGGTGTCAGAGCTGCGTTTTTTCTGAAAAAAGAGCAGGTACAATATCTCCAGAAGTGCCAGGGTATTTATGGTGAGTATGGCTATGAACCAGGCTGTCTGGCCGTTGCGGGCAGCCTTCCACAAAGCCACGCCCTTCCAGGGAAGCGACCAGCCTATAAGAATGAAGAGCCAAACCTCTTTTGATAATCCTAAGATCTTAAGTCTCCTTGTAAGGGCGAATAATTACTCGCCCCGACTATACCAGACCGATAATCTACTTATCCGGGAACATTATCCCGAAACCGATCACGATCAACAGAATGGCCCAGAGATATCTCCAGATATTTCCTGACAGGATACCCATAGCCTCCAGCAGAAGGATCGCTCCTATCAGCAGAACCAGCCCGCCCCAAAAATATCTTTTGTTCATATAGACCTCCTGTTGAGCAAATATTGTATCTCAGCCGCAAATGCCTGTAAAGCCTCAGCGGGAAAGTCCGACTATCTCTTTGCGCAATATCTGCGTAAAGTCCCGGTAAACTTCATAGGCCGGTCTTTCCGACTTTTTTTCGGCAAAGGAGGAAGGATCGATAAGCTTTCCGAAAGAAACGCTGATAGGGTGCTTTTTGGGGATTACGGTGCCTCTTGGAAGAGCTTCGTGGGCTCCTTTAACATATGCGGGGACAACTGGGATGCCGGTCTCTACGGAAAGGGCTCCAACACCCACCTTGAAAGGCAGGAGTTTGCCGTCCCAGCTTCTTTGACCTTCCGGAGCAATATAGACTATCTTTCCGTATTTTAAGACCCTTGCCGCCATGGAAAGGGCCTGCCAGAAATTGCCGTCAAGTTCTACCGAAAAAGAGTCTATCAGTGCTTTTATGGCCATTTTTATGGGAAAGATCCTGTCAAAGAAAGAAGTGTACATGACCACTACATCTTTTCTTAATTCCTTCGGCAGGGACAGATATATTGCAGGGAAATCGAGCGAACTGGAGTGATTAGAAGCGATTATGAAAGGAGCCCGGTCCGGGAGGTTCTCTATCCCAATCCCTTTGAGGCCAAAGTCCCTCTTTGCCACTTTTCCCAGGTAGCCGTGGATGCGCGGCCTAAGCGATGAGCCGAATCCTGCAAGGTGTTTTTCGAAATCCTTGGGCAGCGGCTCATCCAGCTTTAGCAGCCTGCGCCAGTGCGAAGAAGTGTCTTGAGAGGTCCCCATGACCTACTTGATCTGTTCTTTTGCTATGGCGATTATGTCGTTAAGGGTCTTGATCTTGATCAGCTTTTGTTCCGGTATATCGATATGATACTTGTTATCGAGCGCCGCAAAGATCTCCACCCCGAGCAGGGAGTCTACCCCCAGGTCCTTGAACAGGTCGGCGTTCGGGTCTATCTTATCTTCCGGTATCTTGACCACTTTGGAAACAAGCCCTTTGATCTCCTTTTCGATGTCGCTCATAAGGCCTCCTTTTGAGATGCCCCAAGCGGCACCCCGTACTTTCCTATTTTGAATAACTTTCCTTGACCGCGAACCTTTTTATTTTTTTTGTTGCGGTCTTCGGCAGTTCGCCTTCGGCAATATAATATCTAGCAATTCTTTTGTGAGGAGTCAAGAGTTTTCCCCAGTTCTCAACCTCTTCTCCAATAACCGTCCTGACAGTTGAGTCGTTCAGCTCCAGCCCTCTTTTGGTGACCCAGTCGGCCATTTTGTCCATGTCCGGCACAATTGCGGCATGCACCTCTTCCATCCCCTGCCTTATACCGGACATTATCTTTGACCCGAATACGCAGATCTCTTTTATAAAAGGGCTTTTTGAGATAACGAATTCGACCTCATCGGGATAGACATTTTTGCCGGAACCCAGGACTATCAGGTCTTTTGACCGGCCGGTTATATAAAGATTGCCTTTTGCGTCCAGCCTGCCCAAGTCCCCTGTGCGGAACCAGCCGTCCATGATGGCTTCTGAGGTGGCACCGGGATCATTGTAATAACCCTTCATTATGTTGGGGCCTTTGGCCATTATCTCTCCTACGGCCTCGCGGTTGGGAGCGTGTATCTTGATATCTACTCCAGGAAGAGGCCTGCCCACCGATCCGAAAACATTGTTGTCCATAGTGCAGGCTGCAAGTATAGGCGAAGTTTCTGTAAGCCCATAGCCCTGCAGTATGGTAAATCCCATCAGGTCAAATTCCTTTATGATCTTCGGGTCTAAAGGGGCGCCTCCGCTGACAAAGAACTTGATGTGGCCGCCGAACTTATTTTGAATGAAGCCAAACAAATGTTTGCCGATGTTAATGCGCAGAAATACTTTGAAATACATAGAAATACATAGAAATACCCGGAAGAGGACCCTGGCGGCAATGCCTTTTTCCTCGACTTGTCTTTTGATGCCGTCCAGAAAAAGCTTGTAAAGGAGGGGCACGCCGCAGATAAGCGTGACCTTTGTTTCCTGCATATTGTTAAGCAGGTGGTAGGATTTTAGGCTCTCCGCATAGGTTATAGAGGCTCCCTTGAAGATAGGACAGAACATTCCGGCAGTTGTTTCAAAAGTATGATAGTTGGGAAGGATGGAGAGGAAATTATCTCCGGGGCCGATCATATGAAACAGCGGGTCAATGCCGATGACATTTGACATTATGTTCTTGTGGCTCAGCATTACGCCCTTAGGATTTCCGGTGGTTCCAGAAGTATAGATGATGGCGGCGATGTCGTCGGGGGCAACGGCGGCAAGGGGCAGGGGGCAAGCTTGCGGCGAGCGGAGTCGAGCCGGGTCAAGGGGCAAGGTAAGGATTTTATCGATGTCTGCATCTAAGTTCACGGCCTTTTTAAGCAAAGGCAGGCGCGGTCTTAATTTTTCTATTTTTTGAGCCTGTTCTCCCGAGCAGAACACTATTTCCGACCCTGAATCCGACAAAAGGCTGAAAAGCTCTTCGCTTTCCAGTTTTGGGTCCAGAGGTACTATTATTGCCCCTATACTGGTAACGCCAAAATAGACCATCGGCCATTCGGGCCGGTTCTCCGAAAGCAGGGCGATACGGCCGCCGTGCTTTATCCCGGAATCAAAGAGGAAAGAACTTATCTTTTGCAGGGAGCCATAAAATTCCAGGTAGCTGATCTTTCTGTAATTTCCGCTAGGGTCTTTCATTTGCAGAGCCGTAAGGCCCCTGAATTTTTCAGCCGAAGCTTTAAGCATTTCAGGTATGGTCGGGATGTTGTCCATGACCAGCATTATATAGGCAAAATGAAATCCGGGCAAGAGAATGTCGACAAAGAAACGGTATGCGTTACATAATCAGTATAATGAGGGACCGCCGGCAAGCAGCGATCACGAGGCAAAGACACGAGCTGCGCAGCGCCTTTGAGTCTGAAGACCCGCGTCTGGCAGGGGACCTGCTTTCGGGGAGGCTGTCCGGGAGTGTTTTGCGCGACAGGGAGCTTGCGGGAATCGCTCTTAAATTCTTTTTTGAACATCGCAAAAGGGATAATGCAGGAAGGGTCATAAGCCTGCTGCCGGACGAACTGCTTCATTCTTTTGTCGGTACTTTTGACACAACAAAATATGTGTTCGGCGTGATCGGATGGAGGCCGTATGTTCATCTTAGAGAATCCTGGGGGCTTATATCCAGGATCTTCAGGCATTACGGTTGCGATAAGAACTGGGATGCCGTCCTGGAAGGTTATGTGTCTTCTACCGTGCCTTTCGGGCTCAAAGTCTGCGGCTGCAGAGAACTGCCCTCGGGGTTAAGAAACGAATTGTTCCAAAGAATGGACAAAAACAATATTCTTGAGGCCATGGGTTCCCTTAATGTTCATAATCTTGAAAAAGCAGCCGTTCTGGGACTTCCCTGCATCGGGGAAGAGTTTGCTGCAAAGGCGCTTGAGGGGATCGGGTGGCAAAGAACAGGCTTTCATGTGCGGGAAGCCATCAGTGTTGCAGAAATGCTCCCGGATCATCTTTTGGAAAGTCCGCAAGTAGGGGCGGTACTCGAAAGGGCTTCGAGGGTTTTGGCCGAGCGCTGAGCTAAACTTTGTTATACCCGTTAGTTATCGGCATCCTGCGGTCCTTGCCGAAAGCTTTTGGGGTTATCTTGATCCCCGGTGCCGACTGCCGGCGTTTGTATTCGCTGCGGTCGATCATGGATATAGTATGTTTCACGATTGGTTGGGGCAGACGGCCGTCTGCCCTTACAATCTCCTCGATGCCCATGTCTTTTTCCACATACCCCTCGATTATCCTGTCCAGCACATCATAGGGAGGCAGCGTGTCCTGGTCTTTTTGATCCGGTTTTAACTCTGCGGTTGGAGGCCTGTTTATAATGCTTTCCGGTATCACCTTTCCCACGGAATTCCTGTAATTAACAAGCTCATAGACCAGCGTTTTTGGCACATCTTTTATTACAGAAAGCCCTCCGCACATGTCCCCGTATAACGTCGAATATCCTGTGCTGACCTCGCTCTTATTGCCTGTTGCAAGCACCAGATATCCGAATTTGTTCGAGAAGGCCATGAGCAGGCTGCCCCTTATCCTGGCCTGGAGGTTCTCTTCCGCTATATTGGCCTGTGTGCCGGAAAAGGGGCCTGCCAGCGACTTCATAAATTGCGCAAAAATATCTGAGATCGGCAATTCAAGGCATTCTATCCCAAGGTTCTTTGCCACTGCAAAAGCGTCTTCTCCGCTCTGCTGTGAGGTGTATTGCGACGGCATGAATACGGCTTTTACATTATCGCTTCCCAGTGCGTCCTTTGAGACGGCGGCAACCAGAGCAGAATCAATACCTCCGGAAAGGCCAAGGACCACTTTCTTGAAGCCGTTCTTTTTGACATAATCGCGGAGTCCGAGCCACAGCGCTTTATAGACCTCCGCTGTCCTTGGAAGCGGTTCCGGGTTGGAAACTTTTATGCTGGTCTTGAGAGGGAAGTTCTTGCTTTTGATCCCAACAATTTTTATTCCGGAGCCCCTCCTTGTCTTATTGTCCGAAGCTTCTATATCATAAACAAGGATGTCTTCCTCGAACTGTCTGCCTCTTGAGACCACTTTGCCTTTTCTGTCCAAAATAAAGGAATGTCCGTCAAAAACAAGTTCGTCCTGGCCCCCGACAAGATTGAGATAAGCAAAACAATTCCCCGTTTTTACTGAAAGCTGTTTTGCTGCTTTTTCGCGTTCCGACCATTTTCCGACAGAATAGGGGGAAGCGTTTATGGACAATAAGAGGTCCGCTCCGGATGATGCCAGCTTTTTGGCCGGACCTTTCTCGTCCCAGAGGTCTTCACAGATAAGAAGCCCAAAAGAAAATCCGTCAAGTTCTATTATGCAGGAAGCTTTCCCTTGGGAAAAATAGCGCTTTTCGTCAAAAACGCCGTAATTTGGCAGGCAGATCTTATCATAGACCGCAACCACCTTTCTGTTGTGTACAACAGCAGCCGAGTTAAACAGCTTCCCGTTCCGGTGATCGACAAACCCCACAACTGCGGTTATCTTTTCGCATTTGGACGATATGTCTTTGAGGGCCTTAAGATTGTCATCGACAAAGCCCTTTTTTAGCAGCAGGTCTTCGGGAGGGTACCCTGTTACGGCAAGTTCGGGAAATACCGCAAGATCGCAGCCTTCCTCCCTGCATTTTTCAAGATTCGCACCGATCTTGTCCCTGTTGCTGTCGATGCCGCCGGCCAGGGCGTTCATCTGACAAAGGGCTATCCTTATTTTTTTTCTGCTGTCTTTTTTCATGTCTTGCGGTTGATATAATGATATACAACAGTGGAGTCAAAAGCAAACCTGATAAAGAGGCGGCTGAAGGAAGCAAACGGCATCTTGGCTTCCTGCCGTCTTTGCGGGCACCGGTGCGGGGTCAACAGGCTTAAAGGAGAGATAGGAAAATGCGGGGCCGCACCCGATATTGAAGTTGCTTCTTATTGCCCTCATCACGGCGAAGAGCCGTTCCTATCCGGGGAAAAAGGTTCCGGGACAGTATTTTTTTCAAAATGCACTATGAAGTGTGTTTATTGCCAGAACTGGGAGATATCGCAGGGCGGCAATCATATTGTAGGGGCAGGTCGCGACCTGCCCCTACATGAAATCATGTTAAACCTCCAATCCCAAGGTTGCCACAATATTAACCTTGTTACCCCAACCCATTTTATGCCGCAGATACTGCAGGAGTTAAAGATCGCTTTTGAAAAAGGTTTAGAGATCCCGATCGTTTATAATACCAACGGATATGACAGTCTTGAGCTGTTGAAAATCCTTGACGGGATAATTGATGTATATATGCCCGACTTTAAATATTATGACGATGAAAAAGCAGCGAAATATTCGAATGCGGAGAACTATGTTGAGACAGCAAAGGCCGGTATCAAGGAAATGTTCAGACAGGTCGGGAATTTGAGATTTGATGAAAATGAAATTGCAGTAAGAGGACTTCTTGTGCGGCATCTGGTCCTGCCGAACGGGATATCGGACAGCAAGAAAGCCGTCAAATACTTATCCACAATATCCAGGGAGTTGTGGATAAGTATAATGAGCCAGTATAGCCCTCAAAACAGAGCGGGAGAGTACGAAGAACTTAACAGACCTCTGCATCCGGAAGAATACTGGGAGGCGGTAAAAGCGGCACAGGACCTGAAAATGGAGAACTATCTAATTCAGGAATTGGAGTCAAGAAAAGAATTGCTTCCCGACTTTAAGAGGGAAAATCCCTTTCTTCCATAGTGATCGCTTTTGAAGGGCAGAGCCTGGCGCAGCCGCCGAGTCCGTCGCACTTTACCAGTTCATCAATAGATGCCGTGCCGTCCTTTATCTTGATGATCTTTGGCGGGCACATATCCGCGCAGATGCCGCAGCCCGTGCATTTTGAGGGCTCTATTATGGCCACCAGTTTTCTCATATATTTATTTTACCATCGAACGGGTGTATAATTATTTTCAATATGAAGATAAAGAAAATAGCGGTGTTAACCACGGGCGGAGATGCTCCCGGCATGAATGCTGCCATCCGGGCTGTAGTGAGAACGGCGGTTTACAACGGTCTTAAGGTAATGGGAGTGGAGCGTGGTTATGCCGGCCTGATAGACGGTGAAATAAGAGAGCTCGAAGTTAATTCGGTCAGCGGCATAATCAACAGGGGAGGCACGATTCTTCATACTGTAAGGTGTCCTGAGTTCAGGAAAAGGTCGGCCAGACGCAGGGCCGTTGAACACATAAGGACCAACGGGATAGATGCTCTGGTAATAATAGGCGGCGACGGTTCTCTTAATGCTTCGGTATCCCTGTACAGGGACTTCAAAGTTCCCTGTGTCGTGATACCGGCAACCATAGACAATGATCTTCCAAAAACGGACTATACAATAGGTTTTGATACTGCAGTGAATACCGCGGTCGAAGCTATCGACAAGATACGTGATACCGCCACATCCCACGAGAGGATATTCATAGTTGAGGTAATGGGAAGGGAACACGGATTCATAGCTTTGGAAGTCGGGCTTGTATCAGGAGCCGAGGTGGTGCTTATCCCTGAGGCCAAATATTCGGCCGCTTCAGTGATAAAAGAGATAGAAAAAGGGCACAAAAGAGGCAAGTGCAGCAGCATTATTGTAAAAGCCGAAGGCGCGGGAAATGAAGCCAAACTGGCGCAGGAGATAAGGGACAAGACCTGCCTTGATGTCAGGATAGCGGTGCTGGGCCATATGCAGAGAGGCGGAGCCCCGACGGCCTTTAGCAGGCAGCTGGCGTGCAGATTTGGCGCGCACGCAGTGGAGCTTTTGCTCGAGGGGAAATTCAACCGCATGGTGTCCATAACCTGCCACAGCATTACTTCTTTCCCAATAGACGAAGTGTTGAGGTCCAAAAAAGAGATAGACCTTGAAAGCTACCGTCTGACCAAGATACTGGCGATATAGCAGTGCAGGACATAAAACTATCAAACAAGACCGCGCAGGGCGATGTTGTACCTCTTTTTGGCGTGACCATGGTCTATGCAAAGACGGACAAAGGCTTTGTGGGCTGCGGACTGTTCGATGTCAATGTTTTTGACAAATTCGGCTGTCCCGCGGCCAAAGTAAGATCCCCCAAAGGACCCATAACGGATATGCAGGGGCTCCTTGACTCGCCGGTGGTGGAGGCCAATTCCTGCGCAAAGGCGGGGGGCCTTCAAGAAGGCATGACTGGCAGGGATGCCCTTGAAAAATTATGAATTATTACTGGCTTGCCGTTCTTACTTCGGTCATCTGGGGCATTGCGCCTATACTAGAAAAGCTTGGCCTTTCCAGGGTTGAGCCGCTGACCGGATTGTTTTACAGGAGCCTGGCGGTACTTCTCGGGCTTATATTCCTTGGTTTCTTTATGATCAAGCCTCATGAACTGCGGAGTGCGGACCTTAGATCGATCGGCCTCATAATGGCAGGCGGTTTTCTGGCAAGCTTTGTTGCCCAGGTGCTTTTCTACCACAGCCTTAAGATCGGGGATGTGTCAAAAGTCGTTCCTATTTCCGGCAGCTATCCACTGGTCGCCTTTATTCTGGGCGTCATCCTCCTTGGGGAAGCGATCACCCCAGCCAAGATAGCAGGCTGCCTGTGCGTGATACTCGGGATATGGCTGCTGAAGTAAAGGTCATATACACCTCAGAACCTGTTAATGCCAGTTTGTTGGAATGGCTGGCAGGAAGATCTTCGTAATTCTTTTGTGCCGGGATGAAATCCGGCCGCATTTTTATAGAGAAACCATTGATGGACATACTGGCAACAAAAGTAGGCCCTGGCAGGGCGATAGGTCCTTACCGGGCAGCTATCACCGATATTAGGCGGCAAAACGGCAGCATAGTCTTTTCGGTTGATCTCCAAGGAATAGGGGTCAGAGATATCTTTGGTTATAAAGTCAAGGGGATCCCCGTCAAGACCGAGCTTAGGGATAGGGTGCTCGGCAGGATCAAAAGGGCCGAGTTTAGAGGGCTTGAAAGCGCCCCGCGTATTTTTAGTGAATTTTTTGCGGAGTGGAAGAGCACAGCGGTGGATGCGGACTACTATGTTATCCGTAATGATCCTCTTATCTGGGGACTGGCCGGCCTGGTCGGCAGTGAAAAAGTGGCGCTGGTGAGCAAGTCGATCCTTTTTGGGCCTTCGACGGCGGAAAAACTCATAGGGATATTCCATGAAGACGCGGAGCTTTTTGCCATGATGAGATGGAGTGGCGGTACAAGCTGCGCGGACCGGGCGGAAGACTTTTTGGAAGACACATATCATGATCCCGGCATAATTCTTACCGACGACCTTGGGCGCCCTGTTTCAACTGATGCACGGGTCGATACCCATGTTTTTTTAAGAGGAGCGGGATGGAAAACCAGGGGGCTCCAGCCGGCAATGTTCAACATCTTCAAATACTCGGAACCCTTTGACCCGGAGCAATTTGCAGAGGATTTTATTGGGGAGCTTGCGTACGAGTACCGTTTAAGTAACACAGAAGCCCTCCCCGACCAGACAGAAAAACTGATCAGGCTCAACGCGGGAACCTTACTGGGCCAGCATGCTTTGCACGATGTGCTGAATAGAGGAATGCTGTTCTTTGGCCTTCAAGACTGGATGGACCCGGCGGCAAACTACGCCCTGTCCCGCAAAATAGCACGAATGTCGCTTTCTACTCAAGAGGATTTTGAAGAAACCTCCGGCTCCAAGCTGTTTCTCCCGATACAGCCCATGGAAGGCGGCCGCAAGTTTTGGATGATGAGCCTGCTTAATGAAGGTCGCCTTGCCGAAGGCGAAGGAACAGAAGCGAGATGTTTTTTAATGGAGCGCTTGAGCGGGGAACATGTTGTGGTTAAGGCCTATCATCCCCAGGCGCCCCAGGTGCTTAGCGATGAGGAGCTTGATGTCCGGGCAGGATTGATAAGGAGGCTTTCGGGCATCCGGGTCCCGGGAGCAAGATATGCGAGGATATATTCAAGGTCCATTCCGGACAGCAAAAGAAGGCTCCATTTTTACTGCTACGAATACATCGACAGGATGTACCTTCCTTCCGAAGCAGGGGCCAAAATGACGCCGGAAGAAGGCAGGCACAAGAACAGCAGGGCGATAGCGCTTTTGCACCTTACCCATATGCAGGATTTTGTGCACGGGGACCCGACTTCTAAGAACATAATACTATCAAAGAGCGGAGAAGTTGTGTTCATTGATTATGAGACCAGGGCAATGGATCTGCAGAAGTTCGCTCCTGATGTTAGGTTCCGGCTCATCCTTAAGAACTGGGCGCTTTTTTGGAACGAGGCGTGCCTCGAATGTCCCGGGCTAGAAAACGATCTGGCCTTAAGGGAAGTGCTTTCCAGGGCGGTTAGGGAAGAAGCTAGAAGACTATTAGGGGAAGCCGTTAGGGATATGGATGATCATGGTGTTATCGGCTCTGTCAGAGGCCAGCTCGAGATCATTGCTCATGACATGAACCGTATTCTAAAGGGCGGAGCGGTTATAATTAACCTTGCCGATGATCTTTCAGGAACGCTGCGTCCCTAACTGCCCTCTCATGGTATAATTATTTCAATCTTGTATGGCAAACCCCAGGGCTATCCATAGGATAAGTTACGGCCTGTATGTGGTCAGCTCTGTTTCTGCGGGCAAACTGAACGGGCAGATCGCCAATACGGTATTCCAGGTCACCTCAGAACCGGCCAAGCTGGCCGTATGCATAAATAAACAGAACCTTACTCACCAATATATTTCTGAAAGCGGAGCGTTCTCGGTTTCCATTCTCTCTCAAGATGCCCCGATGACCTTTGTTGGCAAGTTTGGCTTTAAGAGCGGCAGGGACACGGATAAGTTCAAGGATACCGGCTACAAGATGCTGGGAAATGGATGCCCGGCGGTCATGGATCATTCGGCCGCTATAATAAGCGCAAAAGTTGTCAGCCAATGCGACACCGGCACCCACACGCTCTTTATCGGTGAAGTAACCGGGGAAGAGATCCTCAGCGATGCCATACCCATGACATACGCCTACTACCACGAACATCTAAAGGGCAAAGAGCCCAAAAACGCTCCAACCTACCGGGGCCCGGAAGCGCAAAAATGATCCAGGTGCTGACCAACGCCGTGTTCCCCATATTTTTCCTGATAGGTCTCGGATATCTGGCAAGAAGGTGCGGCATTCTCAAGCAGGGGGACGAGAGGGTCTTTAGCGCATATGTGTTCTACTTTGCCCTGCCCGCTTTTTTTCTTGCCAATTTGAGCTCTCTTAGTTTTTCGAAGGAAGTCCTGCGTTTTATAGCGGCGGCGCTTGCCCCGACTTTTGCCGTCATGATACTCTATCTGGCGGCCTATGTTTTGCTGAGGTTCGAGCGGGACCTGCTGTTCAAGCTGCTAATAAGCACTGTGTTCGGGAGCTATGCTTTTTTCGGAGTCCCCTTCATCCTTTTTGCTTTTCCCGGAACTCAGGGCGAGGCGCTGGCGGCGCTGTCTTCTTCGGTAATGGCGATGGTCAGTGTCGGCATTTCGATAACGGTGCTGGAAATTCACAGGCAAAAGGGGAAAGATTTTATTAAGGCGGTTGCAACGGTGGCAGGGTCTCTTTCAAAGAACCCTCTAATTCTGTCGGTATTGGCGGCCTTTTCAATGTCGCTGCTTGGCATAAGGCTGCCTTCCCCTGTATCGCATATGCTCCATATGCTTGGAGCAACAACATCAACGGTGGCGATCTTCATGCTGGGGGTCTTTCTCTATGGGAGGAGGTATGGACATCTTTGGGAGGGTTTCTTACTGGCCTTGCCGCGGGTTATCCTGCTGCCGGCTCTTGCCGTGCTTTTTACAGGACTGATCGGGACCTCGGGGCTGGACGCAACGGTGATCATAATGATGTCGGCCATGCCGGTTGCCATCTCTACGATAGTCCTCAGCGAAAGATACGATTTTTACAAGGAGACCGTAGCTTCTCTCATTCTTTTTTCCTCGCTTGGGGCTATAATATATCTGCCGGTATGGTTTTTTGTGTCCGGTGCAAGATAAGGAGGGCTTTATGACGGCAAGAAAGATAACGGAAGGAATTTTTTCTGTAGGTTCCATAGATTGGAACAGGCGCCTGTTCGATGAACTGATACCGCTTCCGGACGGCACTTCGTACAACTCGTATATAGTAAAAGGAAGCCAAAAGACAGCGCTGATGGACAGCGTTGATCCGCCAAAAGAAGCCGAATTAAAACAAAACCTTAAAGAGCTCGGCATCGACAGGATAGATTATGTTGTCTGTCACCATGCGGAGCAGGACCACTCCGGGTCCATCGGAAAAGTGCTGGAATGGTTTCCTGCGGCTAAGGTGGTTGCTAACGACAAATGCAAGGGTATGCTCAAAGACCTTTTGCTTCTCAAGGACGAACAGTTCATGGTTATCTCGGACAAGCAGACGCTTTCTCTCGGAGATAAAACTATGGAATTTGTCTTTGCACCTTGGGTGCACTGGCCGGAAACGATGGTAAGCTACCTTAAGGAAGATAAGATCTTATTCTCCTGCGACTTTTTTGGCTCACACAGAGCCCAGAGCGGGCTATATGTCGAAGACGGTGCAGAAGTCCTGCGAGGGGCCAAGCGATACTACGCGGAGATCATGATGCCCTTTAGGGCGGCGATAAAAGGGCACCTGGAAAAACTGAAGGCTTACGATGTAAAAATGATCTGTCCAAGCCACGGCCCGGTCTACCGGGAGCCAGCGCTTATTATTGATGCCTACAAAGACTGGACCGGCGATGCCGTCAAAAATGAGGTCATTGTGCCTTATGTTTCGATGCACGGAAGTACGCAGGTTATTGTGGACCGCTTTGTAGACTGCCTTATAAAACGGAATGTCGGGGTAAAACCGTTCGACCTGTCAAAAACAGATATTGGGGAGCTTGCAATGAGCCTGGTGGACGCGGCAACAGTTGTCATTGGAAGCCCGGCCGTCCTGGCAGGTCCGCATCCGCTTGCGGTGTATGCGGCTTATCTTGCTAACGCACTCAGGCCAAAAACAAAATATGTTTCCATAATCGGTTCGTTCGGCTGGGGAAGCAAACTGGTAGAAGTGCTGGCAGGCATGCTGACAAATCTGAAGGTTGAGGTAATAGATCCTGTAATAGTGAAAGGCTATCCAAAAGAGGCAGATCTTGCGCAGGTAGAAGCTCTGGCCGACAAAATAGCAGATAGGCACAGATCGATATCTTGACAATTGCAACAAATATGTGTAGAATACTTTATTGTAATCATTACATATATGGAAGAATTAAAGGATATTCTTGAATCAAGAGGGATAAAGCCAACCTATCAAAGGCTGGCTATATTCAAATATATCCATGACCACAAGGTTCATCCCACAGCTGACAGGCTCTACCGGAACCTGATTAAAATTATTCCTACCATGTCTAGAACTACGATCTATAACACTCTGTCAATGTTTGTCGAGAAAGGCCTTGCAAGGACAATTCTTATATCCCCGACAGAGGTTAGATATGATTCCGATATGTCAACGCACCATCATTTTTGGTGTGAAAAGTGCGGTAGAATCGAAGATTTGTTCTTTGACTGCGAAATAGCAAGAAAGGGGGAGATAGAAGGCAACATTATCAAAGAGGTCCATGGCTACTTTAAAGGTATTTGCAGGGACTGCAGAACCCATTAATAATAGAAAGGAGAGATTAATTGAAGAAATATATATGCCTGGTCTGCAATTATATCTATGACCCAGAAAAAGGGGACCCCGACGGGGGAGTGGCGCCGGGCACAGCGTTCGAAGCTATCCCCGACAGTTGGGTTTGCCCCGTTTGCGGAGCGTCAAAAGACCAGTTCAAGGAAGTGTGATAACAGAAAGATTCGAACAGAGCCGTTCAAAAAACTGCAATGAACATAAGGAGGTAAAAAATGGCGGTCAAAAAGAAATTGGAAGTATATAAATGCGGGGTTTGCGGCAATATTGTCGAAGTGCTTTTTGTCGGGGGGGGAAACCTTGTCTGCTGCGATAAGCTGATGCTTTTGCAGACAGAGAATACGGTAGATGCGGCACAGGAAAAACATGTGCCTGTGATAGAAAAGGTTGACGGGGGGATAAGGATCAAGGTCGGCTCCGTCGCGCACCCAATGGAAGATAAGCACTATATCCAGTGGGTTCAGGCTATTGTCGGGGACAAGACCTACAGGGAATTCCTTAAACCCGGGCAGGCTCCCGAAGCGTTCTTCCCGCTGAGCGGAAGCAATATCTCCGCAAGGGAGTACTGCAATCTGCACGGGCTCTGGAAAAGCTAAAGTAAAGACACCCCGCCGGGGCGTCTCAATAGAAAGGAGAAATCGATGAAATCAGTTAAGGGAACAAAGACCGAAAAGAACCTGTTGGCTTCGTTTGCGGGAGAATCCCAGGCAAGGAACCGCTATACCTATTTTGCCAGTGCGGCCAAAAAGGAAGGCTATGAGCAGATCTCGGCTATTTTTCTTGAGACAGCCGACAACGAAAAGGAGCATGCAAAAAGGTTCTTTAAATATCTGGAGGGAGGCGAGGCCCAGATAACTGCTTCGTATCCGGCAGGCATCATTGGGACCACGATACAGAACCTTGAAGAGGCGGCAGCCGGAGAGAATATGGAATGGACAAAGCTGTACAAAGAGGCGGCAGAAGTCGCGGACCAGGAAGGCTTTCCTGAGATCGCCGACCAGTTCAGGGAAATAGCCGAGGTCGAAGCCGAGCACGAAAAAAGGTACAGAAAACTGCTGTCCAATATAAAAACATCAACTGTTTTCAAAAAGGATAAGCCGGTCAAGTGGCACTGCAGGAACTGCGGCTATGTCCATGAAGGCAGCGAGGCTCCAAAGGAATGCCCGGCCTGCAAGCATCCTCAGGCTTATTATGAAATACTGTGTGAAAACTATTGAAAAAACTGATCGCTTCCGTTAACTCCCTTAAAAAGGGGGATATCGGTAACATAGTCTCGAAAAGGATAAAAGAGTTCAAGGCGCTGGGGATCGAACCGGCGCCTGAGCTTTTTAAGGAGCTTTGCTTTTGTATTCTTACCGCCAACTTTAATGCCGAAAGAGGGATCAAGATACAGAAAGAACTTGGCGAGAACTTTTTGGAGGACAAAGAGATAGAGCTTGCCTTAAGGCTTAAGAAAGCGGGGCACAGGTTCCCTAATACCAGGGCAAAATATATCGTTGAGGCAAGAAAGCACAAGAATATACTTAAGGATGCCATAAAAAACATCGGGAACCAGAGTGAACTGCGCGATTACCTGGTGAAGAAGATAAAGGGGATCGGATATAAGGAATGCAGCCATTTTCTGCGCAACATCGGATTTGACGAGTGTGCCATAATCGATTTTCATATCGTTGATATTTTGAGGGAGCACAAACTTATCGAGCCCGTAAAAACGATGTCCAAAAAGACATATCTTCACATAGAATCTATCCTTAGACAGCTTGCAAAAAAACTGGGGATTACCCTTGCGGAGCTGGACCTGTATCTGTGGTACCTTGAGACAGGAAAAGTGCTCAAATAAGCATTAAAACAAGAAGTCCAGAGAGAACCTTGTTCCGGAGCGAACAGAGCTTTTTCCGGAGGCCACGAACCACTGTCCCGAAACTTTGTTATTTGATATCCTTGACCAGCTTAATCCGTCATATTCCACTTTGACACTGTCAGGCTCCAAAAGAATTCTGGGAAGTCCCTGTCCTCTGGTCTGCCATCCCCTTTGTTTGACAAAACTCTCCATAAGAAGACGGTTAGGGTCTTTGGGAAGGCCCTTCCCAAGGTCCGTGGCTATGACCTTGATCCCTGACAGTAAAGGATCTCCCATTTGAGGATAGACCTCAACAATGCCTCCGTTGGCATATTCGGCCATGTTCATTATTAGTTCTACGAGGATATCATCAAGCTGCTGAGCCCGGCTTTCCCCGATGAAAGAAGCAAATCCCATAACATATTCATTCATCGGCCTGCAGAGCAATGCTGCTTCTTTTCCGGTCAGATGAGGCCTGCTTGGCGCTTCGTATCTGAACGGCAGACGCCGCAGAAGACCAAGAACAGGAGCGTTGAATCTCTCGATAAAGTCCTCCGCGGAAGGCCATACGCCAGACAGGTCTATTCCCCGGCACCAGGAATGAGAGCCCCCGGGATCATAAATGCTTAAATGAGCATGGTCTTTCCGGCTCCTTTTGCCGAGAAAGCATATGCCCTGAGGGATCATTGGATAATTCGGATCCTCTGCCGAAAAAATATCCATTATAAAGTGCGGATCCTCTTTTCTGCTGCAGAGGCTGATCTCAGCGCTTATCGATGGGAAAGGAGCAGGGATGATGCAGCTGGTCCTATGTGTTTCGGCGCCCGTCAGGGCCACAGCCGACTCGGCGAACATAGTCTCGCTGCTGCTGCCTTTGAAACAGGCAAGGAACCTTGTGAACGCGTCAAAGCCCGACAGCCTAAGACTCGCGGCCTTTGTCCCGCGGGCAAGACCTGCCTCCAGCAGTCCTGCGGCGCTGGACATAGAGCGCATTAGAGGGCGGTCAAACGACAGCCTGTTCAGGGCTCTTGTTATGCTTGTCATTCCATAGCATATATCGTCAGATAATACTTTGGATTTCGGATGGGAGCAAGGGACAAATGTTATACACTCATCTATAATTCCCTTAGTAGAGGTGTAAAAACCCGTTTTCCGGGAAAGGTTAAAGGTGTCAGATACGGTCATGAAAAAAATATCCGTTAAAGTGATACCCAGGGCTAAAAAAAAGAGGATAATCGAGGATAATGGTCTTTTTAAGGTCTATGTTAATGCCCCTGCTGTTGAAGGGAAGGCAAACAAGGCTGTTGTTGAAGCTCTGGCGGACCATTTTGGCGTCAAAAGAAAAGCAGTCTCTATAGTGTCAGGTGAGCGCTGCAGGGAAAAGGTGGTTAAAATAGAGGGGCTTTGACGGCTCCCCTTGTTCTTGTCCTAACTAGCAAGCAGATAACAAGGACAAGGACGAGGGAACCCGCTTTGCGAGTTCTGGGGGACCTGGATTTGAACCAGGACTGTCGCCTCCAAAGGGCGATGGCCTACCGTTAGCCGATCCCCCAATCCTTCGATCGCTCAGGACAAGCCCTACTTGAGCCCTTTTCTTTCATGCGTGGTTTCGGCAAGCAGTTTTCTGAACTGTTCCTCATATTTGGAGGTCATCTCTACTTTTCTTCTCTTCATTACCGCTCTGGCGGTTTCGATAGCTTTATCAATACCGTATTCAACAAAGCCCGAAGCGCCTCCCCAGGCAAAGGACGGGATAGATTTTGAAGGAAAACCCGGACCGAAGATATTGCTGGAGACCCCGACCACTGTGCCGGTATTGAACATGGTGTTGATGCCTGACTTGGAATGGTCTCCCATGAACAGTCCGACGAACAAGTTCCCGCTGTCGATCTGCTGCCCGTTTATCTGGACCTTTACGCTGCTATAGTTGTTCTTAAGGTCCGAGTTGTTGGTGTCGGCCCCGAGATTGACCCATTCGCAGATATAAGAATGACCGATAAAACCCTCGTGCTGTTTGTTGGAATATCCGTGGAAGACAGATGCTTCAACTTCCCCTCCTATTTTGCAATGCGGGCCAATAGTTGTCCCCCCATATATCTTGGCGCCGGCCTTTATCATGCTTTCTTTCCCTATATAGCAAGGCCCCATTACTACGGCATTCCCGAGTATCCTTACCCCGTCGTCGATGACGACAGGGCCTTCTTCCGCATCGATAAGAACTCCCGGTTTTATAACGGCATTTCTGCCTATAAAGATATCCCTCTTGTTGGTCATGTTCACGCCGATTATCATCTGGCCGGTCCTAAGGTTGGACGATTTAAGGCGGAGAAGTTCGGTGTCGGATATTATTTCTTTAGCGTTATTATGGACAAGGTCCCAGGGGTATGTGATAAGTCGCGCCTTCACCGTCCTTTTGTCAAGCTCGAGCTTCTCAAAGGCTTTCTGGTCGAGCGGCTTTTCGATGTCAATACCTTCGGCTATTTTGTTTTCTATGACCGCGGCTATAAGGACGCCGTCCTGGAGCAGCAGGCAGGGGCTTTTGCAGGCCTTAACCGACGATACAAGTTCGTCATCTGCCAGTACCCTGCCGTTGACAAACACGGTGAAATGGAAATTGGTCTTGCCAAAATAAGCTTCTGTTTTTTCCTTGAGCGTCAGGATCCCGCACTTAAGGTCATAAACCTTGCGCATATAGACGAGCGGCAGGAGCTTTTTTCGGTCCGTATCCTCAAAAACAAGTACTGCCATCAGATCTCTCCTTTCTCGCAGCGTTCCTGCATCTTTTCCACATAAATGTAATAATCTTTCCTTGACAGCTTTGCTGCTGCAGGTTCGTCCGCTATCAATACAGTGTTTGGATGCAGTTGCAGGGCTGAGGCCGGCACCATCGAAGTGACGGGGCCTTCCACGACCTTCTGAAGGATAGAAGCCTTATTTTCTCCGGAAACCAAAAAGACGATCTTTCTGGCTTCCATTATTGTTCCTATACCCATAGTGAGCACATATCTGGGCACTTCCTTTTCGGAATTGAAGAACCTGGAATTGTCCTTTACCGTCTGCTCTTCCAGGGTCTTGAGCCTTGTGCGGGAGCCAAGCGAAGAGCCAGGCTCGTTAAAGCCTATGTGTCCGTCGCTGCCAAGCCCCAGAAGCTGGAGGTCGATCCCTCCCTTCTGCTTTATTTCCCATTCATACTGCTTGCAGTATTCCTTTATGTTCTTTACTGTCCCGTCGGGGATCAGGGATTTGCCTTTTCTTATGTTGACATGCCTGAACAGGTGCTCGTTCATAAAGTAGTGATAGCTCTGCGGATGATCGTCCGCAAGCCCGTAATATTCGTCAAGGTTAAAAGTAAAGACCTTGGAAAAATCCGCCTCTCCTTCTTTGTATAGAGCTACAAGTTTCTCATAAGCGCCCATAGGAGTGGAGCCGGTGGCAAAACACAGAACGGAGGAAGGCTTTTCTTTAAGCTGCTGCGCGACTATTGAGGCTGCCTTGCGGCTTAACTCTTCGTAGTCCCTGGTTATTATTATCCTCATTTTCCGAAGTCCGATGACTCGAACGAGTAAGTGAATCTGGTATGGACCGCATAGCGTCCTTCCAGAATGGCCACAACATCTTCAATAAATACGAGCTCTTCATTGGTGGGGATCACCAGGACCCTGATGGCGGAGCCCTCCGCCGAAATATCCGACTCTTTTTCCCTTGTCTTTGCCAGAAGGTTCTTTTCCCTGTCCAGCTTGATGCCCAGCGGCTCAAGGCCGTCAAGAATGCGGGCGCGAAGGCCGGTGTCCAGCTCTCCGGCTCCGGCGGTAAACACTATGGCATCGGTACGGCCTATGGCGGCAAGATAGCTGCCGATGAACTTCTTGAGCCTGTATGCTTCCATCTCGATGGCAAGTCGGCACCTTTCGTCCCCCTGTGAGGCGGCTTTTTCTATGTCCCTTCTGTCGTTGTACTTGCCAGTTATTCCCAGGAGACCGCTCTTATTGTTAAGTATCTTGTCAATTTCTTTAACATAAAAGCCCTCTTTTTCTATCATGAAGAGGATTATACCCGGGTCGAGATTGCCGCACCTGGTCCCCATTATGGCGCCGTCCAGCGGAGTAATGCCCATGGTCGTATCGACGGAGACCCCGTTCTTGATCGCTGCAGCGCTTACCCCGTTGCCGATGTGTATGGTTATCGCGTTAAGCTCTGCGGGCTTTTTGCCCAGGAAAACCGCGGCTCTCTTTGAAACATAAAGATGAGACGTGCCGTGAAAACCGTACCTTCTGACGCCGTACATCTTGTACCATTCGTAGGGCACCGCGTACAGATAGGCGCTGGGCGGCATGGTCTGGTGAAAAGCAGTATCGAACACCGCAACATTTTGGACCCCGGGAAGGGCGGCTTTGGCTGCCTCTATCCCGGCGATGTTGGGCGGGTTGTGAAGAGGCGCCAGGTCCTGGACGGACTTGATCGCTTCCAGTACGCTGTCATCCACAAGCACGGAAGAATGGAATTTTTCGCCTCCGTGGACCACCCTGTGGCCCACTGCCGAGATCTCTTTCAGGCTCTTTAGCGGGCCGAATTCCGGGTCGGTCAAAAGCCCCAGGATGAGCTTTATCGCCGAGCCGTGGTCCGGGCAGTCCTTTTCGAACCTCTTCTTTTCCCCTTGCTCGGTCTCGTGGCAGACAGCGCCCCCGCTGCTGCCTATCCTTTCCAAAAGGCCTTTGCAGATGACGAGTTTTTTTGACCAGTCGTACAGTTGGTATTTGACGGAAGAACTTCCGCAGTTCAGAGCGAGAATTTTCATGTCTACTCTGTGTATGATATAATACTCCAGGGCAAAAATCAACAATGGCTCTAAAGTCAAAACACCTCCTCGGCATAAAAGAACTGACCGCCTCCGAGATCAATTTGATACTTGACACGGCCGAAGCCATGAAAGAGGTCCTGTCCCGGCCGATGAGAACAGTGCCGGCACTTCAGGGAAAGATGATCACCAACCTTTTTTACGAGCCAAGCACAAGGACAAGGACCTCTTTTGAAACAGCCGCAAAACACCTGTCAGCCTCGGTAGGCAGCGTTGCGGCCTCCAGCAGCAGCATTGTAAAGGGAGAAAGCCTTGTTGACACCGCGAAAAACCTTGAGGCCCTGGGAGTTAATGCCATTGTGGTGCGCCATTCCATGTCCGGAGCTCCCCATCTGATAGCAAAGAACATTTCCGGCTCGGTCATTAATGCGGGCGACGGCTGCAACGAACACCCCACGCAGGCGCTCCTTGACATTTTTACCATGCGCGAAAAAAAGGGGAGCCTTAAAGGGAAAAAGGTTGTTATAGTCGGGGACATACTTCACAGCCGGGTAGCCAGGAGCAACATGTGGGGGCTTTTAAAAATGGGAGCTGCTGTGTCCGTTGTGGGGCCGCCAACCCTGATGCCGAAAGGCCTGGAGGAGACCGGAGTTAAAGTGTCGTTTGACCTTAAGAGCGAGATAAAGGATGCCGACTTCATAAATATCCTGCGAATACAGCTGGAAAGGCAGAAAGACAGCCTCTTCCCTTCGCTCCAGGAATATGCGGACCTGTTCGGCCTTAACTCAGAGATGCTTAAAAATGCCAGAAAAGATGTTGTCATACTGCATCCCGGGCCCATAAACAGGGGAGTGGAAATGACCTCCGAGATAGCCGACGGTCCTTACAATGTGATACTTGAACAGGTGACCAACGGAGTGGCGGTAAGAATGGCGGTCCTGTTCCTCCTGCTGGGCAGCGGAAAGCACAGGCCTCTCTAACTGAACCTCATCAGAGCGGAAACGGCCAATATCCACAAAGCAATATCGATAAAGACCGCGATGTCGGTACTTACCTGTTTTTCCAGCGGCCGGGGCGAGCCAAGGTCGTATGTCAGGTAAAAGATCCTGTAGATAAAATAGACCGCAAAGGGTATCGTATAAACAAGGTTATACCTTATCCCGTCAGGGCCGATCAGGGCATAGAGAATGTAGACCGAAAGCACAAGAGGTACCGAAAAAGAGATCAAACTGTCCAAAAGCGAAGCATAAGGCCCGGAAGAGAGGGGCGAAGAAGGGGCCTTTTGTGCGTCAAGGAGAAAAGCGCGCTTTCTTTCGCAAAAAACCAGAAGGACGGAGACGAGCATGACAAATACCAGCAGCCAGGAAGAAACCGGCTTTGATATGGCAACAGTTCCCGCGATAAGACAAAGCGATATCTCTGCAGACACGGCAAGCGCATCAAGGACGAAATGGTTCTTTAACAGCAGGAAATAAGACAAGGATACAAAAAAATAACCGGTAGCTGCCAGTCCGAAAACCGGTCCCAGAAGGAAGGCGGCGGTAAAAGCGCCTGCTAAAATGACCGCTGTCCCGAATTCGGCCCTTTCTATGCCGAGCTGCCCGCTGGCCACAGGCAGGGTCCTCTTGAGCGGGTCCTTTATGTCCTCTTCTTTATCTATGATGTCGTCGATTATGCTTATGGAACCCGACAGAAGGGAGAATACGACAAAAGCCACCGTCAGTTTGATAACATAGACAAGGTTGAGAAGGTCCCCGGTAAACAGAAGCGGCAGGAAAATGACCAGATGCCTCCACCAGCGGTCAGGCCTCATGGTAACGAGGAGAAGTTCAAAGGTTTTCATTATTTGATATAGCCCTCGACCATTATATCATTGCCCATCCTTTTCATGCCCACATCCTTTAGGCTGAGAGCATCTTTCATGGACAAGATCCCGTCCCCTTCTACCGGAGAGGGGGCATCCCTTCCTCCGATAAGCTTTGGCGCTATAAAATAAACGACCTTATCCACGATTTTTTGTTTAAGCGCTCTTGCAGCAGTGATCCCTCCGCCTTCTATAAGAACGCTGCAGATACCGCCCCTTCCAAGCTCCTTCAAAAGGTGTTTGAGATTTATGACCCCGTTTTTCGCCGGGGCAATTACTATTTGGGCTCCTTTTCTTTCGAGTTTACGGAGTTTTACCGGGGAGGCTTTTGAGGTTACTGCTATGATAGTTTCCGCACCATTCCCAATGACTTTGGCATTTAAAGGTGTTTTTGCCAGCGGATCTATTACTATCCTTATGGGCTGAACAGCAGGCTCTTTCCCCTTTTGCCTTGATGTTAGAAGGGGATCATCTTTTAGGACCGTTCCGATCCCAACCATTACAGCATCGACCCTGCTCCTGAGTTCGTGCACATAACGCCTGGAAAGCTTTCCGGAAACCCAGCGGCTGTCGCCCGTGCTGGTGGCTATCTTGCCGTCAAGTGTGGAGGCGGATTTGAGCATGACAAAAGGCAGTCCGGTGGTTATGTGCTTAATAAAGAACTCGTTTAGCCTTGCCGCCTCTTTTTCAAGCACCCCGGTCCTTACTTTTATGCCTGCCCTTTTCAGCGCCCTGAACCCTTTTCCATTGACCAGGGGATTGGGGTCTTTGATCGCCGCCACCACCCGCTTGATCCCCGACCTGATGAGAAGGTCTGTGCAGGGAGGGTTCTTTCCCCAGTGGCAGCAGGGCTCAAGAGTGATGTAAAGAGTGGAGCCCTTGGCACTTTTCCCCGCGGCTTTAACGGCATAATGCTCCGAATGAGGCTCGCCGAATTTTTTGTGAAGGCCGGTGCCTATCACTTTCCCTGCTTTAACAAGGACAGCGCCAACCAGAGGATCCGGGGAAACATGAGGCCAGGCCTTTGAAGCAAGTTTCAGCGCCAGCTTCATGTATTCTTTGTCTTTATCCGGGGCCATCTATTTTGCCGTCCTTATGCGGCTTATGGCAGTACCGTAATCTTTTGAGTAGAACACCGCGGACCCAGCCACAAGTATGTTAGCCCCGGCATCTACGGCTTCTTTAGCGGTCTGCGGGTTTATTCCTCCGTCCACTTCTATGTCAAGGCCCAGCTCTCTTTTATTTGCGGTCTCTCTTATGGCCCGGACGCTTTTTAGCGCGTCCGGAATGAACTTTTGCCCCTCAAAACCAGGGAAAACGGTCATTACGAGAACCATCTTTACCTTGTCAAGAAATCGCTCTATGGCTTGTGCCGGAGTGTCAGGATTTATAGCAAGCGCCGGAGCCGCTCCAAGGTCTTCAATCATCTTTATAAGCTTAAGAGGGTCCGGGGTCGTTTCTATGTGGAAAGAGATAATGCCGCTGCCGGCTTTGATGAAAGCCTCGACATATCTTTCCGGGTTCTCTATCATAAGATGAGTGTCAAGGGTAAGGGAAGTGCTTTTTCTTGCAGCCTTGACCACAAGAGGCCCGATGGTTATGTTCCTGACAAAATGCCCGTCCATGACATCGATGTGCAAAAGGTCCGCTCCGGCCTTTTCCACTGCCGAGATCTCCTGACCCAGACGGGAAAAATCGGCCGATAGTATGGAGGGAGCTACTTTAATCATTTTGTTCTCCTTTGGCCGATACCGTTATGGCTACCGAAGAACCTCCCGAAAGCGCTACTCCTGCTCCGGGGGACTGGTCTATAACCGTATCCTCGGCAGACCCCTCAGACACTACAAAAGTCTCTTCTATTATGAACCCTTTTTCGGAAAGAAGGTCTTCGGCCGCCTGTCTGGAAAGCCCCACCACATTCGGGACAGCGGTGCCTTTTTCCATAGCACTGAGCACGATCTCGACTGTTCTGCCGGCTTTGACTTTTTTACCTGCCGGAGGTCTTTGTGAAAGCACGGTCCCGGCCGCTTTTTTTGAAAAAGAAATACCGCTTATTTCCGGCGCCAGGCCGGCATCTTTTACTGCGGAAAAGGCCTCTGAGCTGGATAGCCCCAGCACATTTGGGACCAGAGTTTCCCTGGCCGAGGTCCCGTACATCCAGACAAAGGAATTGAAAGCCACCGGAATGAGAATAAGGCACAACAGGATCCCTGCCGCAAGAGGCCCAAAGGTCAGCCTGCCCGAACCGAACAGATAACCGGCTATTCCCACTATTGCTGCGGCGCCCAAAAAATACAGGTACTGCTCTGTCATGGTTATTCTCCCATTACAAGTATTTGGACCAGCGAGTAGATCATCCCGCCGGCCACTGAAGCCAGAAAGGCGGCAAGCATCCAGCGGAAGAGGCTCCTTCCGCTTTTTCTGCCTTCCGCCTGCTCAAACTCCTTTTTTTCTGCCTCTTTCTTTTTTTCTTCCGGGGTCTCTTTTTTTCCGTTGTCAAAAATGCCCAGCTCCGGCATTTCTATGGAGAGGCAGTGGGGCAGCATGAGGGCGCTGTTTTCAAGGCTCTCCTTTACATAGGAAGCCGAAGGAAACCTCAAAAGAGGGTCCCTTTCGAGGCATTTCATGACTATGTCATCCATAAATTTGGGGACCTTGGGATTTAGCGCGGAAGGGGACTGAGGGGAGCAGCGCACTTTTTTGAGCGCCGCAAGCACCGGCCTTTTTTCCTCAGAAAAAGGCAGGCACCCCGTAAGACAGAGGTACATGAATATTCCAAGCTTGTAGATATCGGAGCTTACATCAGGAGCCTGTCCCAGTATCTCTTCGGGGGACAGGTATGCCGAGCCTTTTTCCATGAGGGTAGAGGAGAGCTTTTCTATGGAACTGTTGACCGCAGCGTTAATGCCGAAATCCGCCACCTTAATTTTAGAACCTTCCAAAAAAATGTTCCCCGGGCTAAGGTTCCCATGCACTATTTTGCTTTTGTGCGCGGCTTCAAGAGCTTCGCAGATGCCTTCCGCAATGCCGCGCGCTTTTTCCACTTCGAGAGGTTTTTTGGCGGAGGAAAAGTCGCTGCCTTCGACGAATTCACGGACAAAGTAGAAGCCCTGCCAGCCGTAATCACCGTCCAGCAGTCTGGGAACGGAAGGATGGTCCAGCCTCGAAAGGACGGAGATGTCTTTTTTGAGTTTCTTGGTCAGAATACTGTTCAAATAGCTGCGCTTGAAGATCTTAATAAGAAGATTTGCGCCGGTTTCCGCGTGTGAGCCCCTGTAAGTAATGCTCCGGTCGCTTTCGCAAAGCTTGCCCGTGATCTTATATTTGCTCTTTAAGATCCTGTCCATTTACTGTTTCTTTTCCATCATGGAAACAAAGCGGTTGAACAAGGCCTGGCTGTCCAAAGGGCCGGGAGATGCCTCGGGATGATACTGAACGGAGAAAACGGGCATGAATTTGTGGGAAAAGCCTTCGCAGGTCCCGTCGTTAAGGTTTATGTGGGTTATCTCTATATTGGTGTTCTTAAAAGACGAGGCCTCTACGGCAAACCCGTGGTTTTGTGAGGTTATCTCTACCTTTCCCGTCCTTAAGTCCTTGACCGGATGATTGCTTCCTCTGTGGCCGAACTTGAGCTTGAATGTCTTTGCCCCAAAAGCAAGAGCAAGTATCTGATGGCCGAGGCAGATCCCGAAGATGGGAAGCTTTCCTGCGAGCTTCTGGGCGGCTTCTATCCCGTAGGACACCGCGGAGGGATCGCCGGGACCGTTTGAGAACAGGACCCCGTCGGGTTTCATCTTAAGCACCTCTTCTGCTGCAGTTGTCCCTGGTACCACCATTACCCTGCAATTGAGCGAGCTCAAGATCCTCAATATGTTATGCTTGACCCCAAAATCATAAACCACTACTTGGTGCTGAGACCCCAGTTTTTTTGCGCTGCCCTTTAAGAAATCCCTGCGGCCCTCTTCCCACCGGTAGGGGGCCTTACAGCTCACCTCTTTTGCAAGGTCGGCTCCGTTCATTGACCTTGAAGCAAGCACTTTCTTGTGCAGGCTGCCGATGTCAAGGTCTTCCGTAGAAATAGCGCTGCGCATGGCCCCGCGGTTCCTTATGTGCCTCGTAATAGCCCTTGTGTCAACATTGCAAAGCCCGGTTATAGCGTTTTTTTTCAGATACTCTCCAAGGCTCTCCTGCGCCCTCCAGCTGCTGAAGATGCGGCTTTCCTGCCTAACGACAAAGCCGGAGGCAAAGATCCGTCTTGATTCCGTATCGTCGGGATTGACCCCGTAGTTGCCTATCAGAGGATAGGTCATGGTCACGATCTGTCCCTGGTAGGAGGGGTCCGTCAGCACTTCCTGATAACCGGTCATCCCGGTGTTAAAAACGGCCTCGCCAAAAGCCGTCCCGCAGGAGCCAAAGGCTTCGCCCTCAAAATAGGCCCCATCCTCCAGCATAAGAATGCCTTTCATACTAGACCTATTATATGCCAAACCGGTGAAATTATCAAAAGAAACTAACGATAGATATATGAAGGGGGAAAGGCAGATGACAGACCAGCTCAAAAAAGACTTTACCGCAATAGAAAGAATAGAGATAAGCGGCAAGAAGTATCTCTTAAGGTCAAATTATAACACCCCCAAAGACGACCAGACCCTTGGCAGTTTTATAAGCATACTTGCAAACAGCTTCAAGTCTCAGGCCCAGGCCCCCAAGACCGTCTGTCACTGGAGATAAAAAATGGGGAACCCTAAAATGCTGAAAGCTATAAACCAGGTGGTTTTTAACCAGTACATAGAACACATAAAAGGCGCGGGGCTCTACAATGTTACGCTTTGCGGCTGCAGGCAGGGCGCCCCGGACCCGGAACTTCAAAAGACCTTTATCCTGATCAAGGACCTGAAAAAGTGGTGCTTCATGAACAGGTTCGAGATCATTAACTGAACCAGGTTGCCTTATTTTCTTGGCCAACTACCCCCGGTGATCCCGGGGTTTTTGGTTTCTTGCCCTGAGCGAACGAGCAAAGCGAGTGAGTCGAAGGGCTAGCCCTCCCAGCCAAGCTTGCCTTTGAGCACAGAAAAGAAATTGCGGTGCTTAAGGCGAACGAATTTTGTCATGCTGTCGGCCCTGGTTATCAGGACCTCATCCCCGGTCCCCAGCTTTATAACGGTCTGCCCGTCAAGGGTCAGCGTCCCGTCCATTCCCTTTGGCACCGAAACCACCTTTATCTTTAAGGCCCCTTTGCTGTCTATCACAATGGACCTGTTGCTGATGGAGGTCGAGCAGATGGCTGTAAGTATCAAAGACTTAAGGGAAGAATCGAGAATTGGGCCGCCGGCCGACAGGTTATGCCCGGTAGATCCTGTTGGCGTGGAAACTATCAGTCCGTCCGAGCCGTAGGTCGTGACAAGATTGCCGTTGTGCCAGGCTTCAAGCCTTATCAGCCTTGCTATGCCGTTCTTTCCTATCACCGCGTCGTTAAGGGCAAGCGAAGAGCTGATAGTCTTTTTTTCTCTTTTCACTTTTACATCCAGCATCATTCTCCGGTCCAAAAAATAGCCGCCCGCTATTATTTTAGGAAGGACTTCAAGCACTTCTTCTATGCCAACCTCGGTCAAAAACCCCCTGCGCCCCAGGTTGATGCCGAGTATGGGAAGGTCCAGGGAAGAAAAAAGACGCGCGCTCCTGAGCATGGTCCCGTCCCCGCCCACGGCAAGCAGGAAAGAGGCTTTTTTGAAGGATGAAATAATGCGCGGCGATGCGGGAACACCTTTTAAAAGCCCGGCCTGGTCCTTTAACACAAGTATTGTGTGCTTCCTTATTGCAAGGTCCCTGATAAGATCACCCGCATAATCCAGAACCCTTTTGTCGCCTTCTTTAATGAACACTCCCAGGACAGCCATCTTTTGCCCCTCCGGATCGCGGCCCTATAATATTTTCAAGGCCAGCAATACCATTATAGATAATAATGCCGTGATAATAAACAGCCTGAGCCGGAAAACTTTTCTTTTTTCCTCGTCAAACCCCACCAGATGTACCCTGCCGTTCTTCATGTCCACCAGAAGAACGCCGTCCGGTTTGAATGCCGCATTGTATTCCAGCAGCTGTCTCCTGATGCCCGGGTCAAGCAGCTTTCCCTCCAGATCCCTGTCCTTTACCTCTGCCACATATATCCTGCAGCGCTTTTTGACAATGTAGTCGGCAATGACAACTGTCTCAGTTCTCTGCCCGTCAACAAAAAATACCAGAGGCATTCTTTTCTGGGTCTCGATTATTTCGTAGCCTTTTCTCTCTAGCAGATCCTGTGCTTTTTCTTCTGCGAGTTTTGCCCGGACCGAGCGATGTCTGTGCCTGCGGCTTTTCAGCAGCCTTAAGATCCAGATGGTCGCAATGATGCCAAGTAATAATCCGAAGGCCGTATAGATATAGATCCCGGGTTCGTTCATTTTTTGAGATGGATAAGGAACTCGATATTGCCGTCGGCTCCTTTTATAGGGGAAACGCAGGAGCCCTCAAAAGAAAAACCGGTTTCTATTGCCGATGCCGCAGCATTCTTGAGCACCAGTTCATGTGTGTTGTTGTCCCTGACAATGCCGCCTTTGCCCACCAGGGCCCTGCCGGCCTCGAACTGGGGTTTTACTAGGGCGGCCGCCTCGGCCTTTTCGGACAGAAGGCCGTATACCGCAGGGAGTATCTTTGACAGCGATATGAAGGAAACATCTATAACGGCAAGAGAGGCCCGATGGCTTTTGTCATCATCTTTTCCGTAAAGCGCCTCTGGTGTCAGGTTCCTCGCATTGGTCCTTTCTATAACCACTACTCTGCTGTCGTTCCTTACCTTTAGGTCCATCTGACCGTAGCCCACATCCACCGCGTATACCTTTTCTGCTCCGTTCTGCAGAAGGCAGTCGGTAAAGCCGCCGGTGGAGGCCCCTATGTCAAGGCAGATCCTGCCGCAGGGATCGATCCCAAACTTACCGAGAGCCTTCTCAAGTTTTAGTCCGCCTCTGGACACATATTTAAGCCGGTTCCCAAGTATCTTAACGGTGCTTTTTTCGTCTATCAGAGTTCCGGACTTGTCTATTTTTTGCCCGTCCACAAGAACGCTGCCGGCCATTATTACAGCCTGTGCTTTGGCCCGGGAATCAAAAAGACCTCTTTCAAGGAGAAGAACATCAAGCCTTTTTTTCATGCCGGGATGTCTTTTAGAAATTTGGCAGCTTCTTCGGGAATGACGGTGTTTATGAAGATCCCGGACCCGAGTTCAAAGCCGGCTACAGCCGAAACTTTCGGGATTATCCTCATGTGCCAGTGATAGTACTCTCCGCCGGATTCCTGCGGTGGCGCAGAGCCGATGATATAGTTGTAATCGGGGTTATTAAGCGCCTTGTCTATCTTTCTAAGCGTGTTCCTTGTAATATAGGCGAATTCTTTTGCCATATTCTCCGTGATGTCCTTAAAGCAGGCCTGATGGATCTTTGGCAGTATATAGGTCTCGAACGGGGACCTCGAGGCATAAGGCTCAAAACAGATAAAATTGTCGGTTTCAAGGACGATGCGCTCGTTAACTTCTTTTTCTTTTGCCAGCATGTCGCAGTAAACACATCTTCCCTCGTCGTCAAAATACCTCATGGCCTCCTCGAGGCGGTGGCGCACATGAGTCGGAGTGACCGGGGCGGCGATGATCTGCGAATGCGGGTGTTTTATCGAAGTCCCGGCCGACCTGCCGTGGTTCCTGAAAATAATTATTATTTCAAAATCAGGATTCTTGCTGAGAGCTATATACCTTTCCCTGTAGGCCAGAAAGATCTCCTCCACCTGATGCTGATCCATTGTTGCGATATGCGATGCGTGGTCCGGAGTCTCTATTATTACCTCGTGGCTGCCGATGCCGTCCATGTGGCGAAAAAAGTCATGTTCCTTGAACCTTTTGGGGCTGCCGTCCTGCACAAGCGCGGCAAATTTGTTGGGGACCACCCGGACCCACCAGCCGGGAGTATCGGGCTTGGTGCCAAAGGCCCTGTAAGCCATGATCTCTTTCGGCGTTTTGTTCTCGTTGCCGCAGCAGAAAACGCAGTTCTCCTTTTCTTCCCGGGACTCTTCCTCTTTTGGTTTTTCCACGGCAAAATCATCGGGCCTTCTGGCCCTTTCCTTGGCTATTATGACCCATTCTTTGGTCGCGGGGTTCTGTCTTAAGTCGGGCATGGAGTAATTATATCTGTGCTAAAATAAAATAGCAATGTCAGTCCTCAAGTCCCTTAACCCGCAGCAAAAAGAAGCCGTTCTCTGCACAGATGGCCCTCTGCTCATTATTGCAGGAGCGGGTTCCGGCAAGACCCGCGTCCTTACGCACCGTATCGCCTACATGATAAAGGAAAAAGGCATAGCTCCTTACAGCATTCTGGCGGTCACCTTTACCAACAAAGCGGCGGATGAAATGAAGAAAAGGATAAAAAGGCTGGCAGGGCTTGCCGCAAGGGACCTGTGGGCGGGCACCTTCCATTCCATCTGCGGCAGGATACTTCGCAGGGATATAGACAAGATAGGCCGGGAGAAGAATTTTGTCATCTTTGGCCAGGATGAGCAGCTTTCGCTCATGAAGCAGGCGATAAAGGAATTGGACTTTGACGACAAAAGGTACAAACCTGCTGCCATGCTTGATTCGGTAAGCAAGGCAAAGAACGAGATGAAAGGCCCTGCGCAGTACGCTGAGAGCGCCATGGACATATGGGGGGAAAAGGCGGCCCAATGCTACGCGCTCTACCAGAAAAAACTCTTTGAGAATAACGCGCTTGATTTTGACGACATGCTCTGCTTTACGGTTGAACTTCTGCAGACTTCCAAAGAGACCCTGCGGCATTATCAGGAGAGGTTTTCTCACATAAATGTCGACGAATACCAGGATACCAATCATGTCCAATATATGCTGGCAAGGCTCCTGTCCGAAAAAAGCGGGAATATATGCGTGGTGGGGGATGATGACCAGAGCATTTACGGGTTCAGGGGAGCGGACATTAGGAACATCCTTGATTTTGAAAAGGATTATCCGGGAGCAAAAGTGATAAAGCTCGAAGAAAACTACCGCTCCACAAAGAACATACTTGATGCCGCCAACCATGTCATATCCAACAACACGGCAAGGAAGAGCAAAAAACTCTGGACGGCCTCAAAAGAAGGGCAGCGCCCGGTGCATTATCTTGCCAAGGACGAGCAGGACGAGGCCCTTTTTGTTCTGGGCCAGATACAAAAGCTAAAGACGGATAGAGAGTTGAAAGACTTTGCCGTGCTCTACAGGACCAATGCGCAGTCCCGTGTTCTTGAAGAAGCCTTTCTTCAGGCCGGAATACCCTATAGGATCATTTCCGGTTTCCGGTTCTACGAAAGAAAAGAAATAAAGGACCTGATGGCGCTTTTGCGCGTCATCTTTAATCCCAAAGACAGCTTAAGCATGTTAAGGGTGATGGGCTTTATGCTGAGCGGGGTCGGGAGGATAACTCTGGCCAAACTTGATCTTGCGGCCGCCTCAAGGAACGTTCCGCTATATGAGGTTTTAAAGAATACGGACGGCCTTGATCTTACGGCAAAGACAAAAAAAAGCCTGGCTGCTCTTATCGAAACGCTCGAGTACTTTAGAAGCCTTGCCGCAACTTCTTCGGCCTCTTCCATAATGGACAAGATAATACACCGCACAAAGTATGTGGCGGACCTGGAAGCCGAAGGAACGGAAGAAGCTCTTGCCAGGGTGGAGAACATAAAAGAATTCCTGTCGGTGGCGATAAAATTTGAACAGAACAGCGAGGACACTTCTCTGGGCGCCTTTATCTCTCAGATCTCCCTTGTCAGCGACCAGGACACATTGGATGAGGCCTCTTCTTCCGTTACAATGATGACCTTTCATGCAGCCAAAGGACTGGAATTTCCCGTGGTGTTCATGGTGGGGCTTGAAGAAGGCATTTTTCCTCATTACAGGGCGATGTTCGAGCCGAAAGAACTTGAAGAGGAAAGAAGGCTGTGCTATGTCGGCATTACCCGCGCCAGAGAGGTCCTGTATCTTACCTCGGCCAGAGAAAGGCTTTTGTTCGGCGAGAGCTGGTGTAACGGGCCTTCCAGATTTCTTGAGGAGATCCCCCCGGACCGTAAAGAAGAGCTTTCCAGCGATTGTCTGGACAACGCTCCGGAAGAGATAAAGGTGTCTTCCTGCTACGATGGGATGTATTCTGTAGGAGATCTGATAAGACATCCGAAATGGGGAAGCGGCGAGATAATGAAGGTTGACGGGGACGGGGAGGATACCATGATAGAAGTAGTGTTCTCAAATATCGGAGCCAAAACACTGATGCTTAAATATGCGCCGATAGAGAAAAGGCCGTGACGGCAAGATCAAAAAGGCGGGCTGCCGGCGTTTTTGCCTTGCTGTTTGTTGTCTTATTTCCCCAGCTGCAGGTCATGGCGAACTCTTCCCAGGAACTGAAAAAGGCTGATGACCTCATTCTTGAGAATAAACTGCAGGAAGCCGTAAACATACTTACGCCTCTAGCCAATGACAAAAAATATATCCTTTCCGACTATGCCAGGCTAAGGCTGGCCGAGGCGTTCTATATAGGCGGCAACACAGAGCAGGCCCAAAAGGAATACGCACTCCTGATAGAAGAGCATCCGGAAAGCATCCTGGCAGGATATCGGGAAGAGACAAAGAGCTCATGGGCACCGTATAAGGATGCCGGCGAAAAAGCCTGGGCAAAAGGATTTGCTCTCTACAAGAAGAAAAAATACGCGCAGGCCGTAAGCGTATTTTCGCAGGCGGAATCCCTTTACCCCGTAAGAGATTCCGGTCCCAAATGCCTTTTCTGGCAGGCCAAGAGCGCGGAAAAACTCGGCCGCAGTAAAGACGCTCTTGAACTCTACCGCAGGGCCTCCCAACGATATCCTTACACTTATTACGGATACAGGGCGCTGGCAAAGCTCAGAGAAAAGCCGGCTTCTTTTGAGCTCAGATCACAGGAAGGCGCACAAAACCTGCCGGACAATATACACATGAAAAAATTCAAAGAGCTTTTTGACGCCGGGTTTTACAAAGAAGCCGCGGAAGAGGCCGCGGCAGCAGAAAGGATAGAGGAGGATCCCGCAAAGAAAAGAGCGGCCGGGGTATGTGTTGCAAGGGCTGCGGCCGCAGGCAGAGATTGGAAGAGGGCTATCAGGGCGGTGGAAATACAGGTCCTTGACTGCATCTATTCGGGGAGCCTTGATGAGGTGGACAAAGAAAGCTGGCTGCTGTCATTTCCACGCGGATATGAAAAAGAAGTGTACTCCTTTGCGGAAAAACACGGAGTTGACCCCTATCTTATGTTCGCTCTCATCAGGGAGGAAAGCAGGTTCAATTCCAAAGGCCTTTCAAGGGCTTTTGCCAGGGGGCTGACGCAAATAATCCCAAGAACGGGAAAGCTGATAGCAAAGGCCCTTAACATCGATCCTTACCACACTCTCAGGCTTTTTGAACCGGAGCTTAATGTCGAAATGGGCGCTTACTATCTTTCGCAGATGCTTAAACTTTATTCCGGCAACGAATATCTTGCTCTTGCCGCCTACAACGGGGGTTCCGGCAGCGTAAAAAAATGGCTGAAAAGGACTGGAGCCTCGGACATAGACGAATTTGTGGAGAATATAGGATTTTCTGAGACCAGGGCATATGTAAAAAAAGTAATGAGGAGTTACTGGGAGTACAAAAGGCTTTACCGGGATGTGCAGCGTCCGGAAGAACAGTCATTAAGCGCCTCGTAGAACCTGCTAAAAAACTCCCATTCCCCGCAAAATTCTGAAAGATCAACGGTTTCTTCTAAGTAAGGTCTGATCGAAGCCCTGAAAAGCGGTTCTGCCAGGCTGAGGCTTTCTCCTATCCTGAAACCCATCCCAAGGTCCCTGTCATGGAATATTTCCGGGGCAGTTCCTAAGCGGCTTTCCAGCTCTTCCTGCGTCAGGCCCGGGTCAGACAGTCTTTTAAGCTCCTGTCCGAACAAAGAATCCGGGCCGAAATAGCCCAAGAGGAAATGAGGCAGCAGCCTCATTAGGCTGATCTCTTTATCTTCCAGCCGTATCCCTCTCATGTAATCGACAGCGGTCCTTGAGATGTCAAGGTATCTGTAAGGAGCACCCAGCGCGCTGTTTTCCGGCAGCTTTTGCGCGCTTTCAAGATCTACCAGACGCATGTTGCCTATACCCGTCATGGCAAGATTCCCGAGAGTGGCATAGCCGTGGCAGTACCCGGTTATGTCATGGAAGTCTCGCAGCAGTTTCCCGTTCTGCCTTGCAAGCTGCTCCGCGCCCAAAAGACGGGGGCCGTTAAACAGCGACATTTTCAGCAGATGGGAAAACATTCTTTCGTCCCGTTTTCTTTCCATGCCGTAGACAAGATAATAAACCGGCTCTCCCATAAAACGGAGGTCATATTCGCCAAAGCCCAGAAGCAGGTCGGTGATCTTAGGTCCGGAGGCAATGGCTGCCCGGGCTTCTTTTTCCAGTTCCCTCAGGGTAACGGTCCCGAGCGCCGACAGCTCTTCCGGCCTCTTAGGATGAGAACTGATCAGGTGTTCTCCCGGGACATCATAGTGGTATGTGCAATACCCAAGGCCCTGGCCGTAGACATCGACCACTCCCTGCAGATGCTGAGGCAGGCAGCCTTTTACCCTCAGACAATTGACCCTCAGCTCCCGGAATTCCGGTCCAACAGTTATTGAGCCCGGCAGGAACGAAAAAACCCCGGATCTTAGCGGGATGGTCCTGCTGCGTTCATCAAGCTCCCTGCAAGCCGCAGGGAAAGGGGTCCCGAGTTCAACGAGCCTTTTTCGGGACAAACTGTCCAGTTTATCCACGAAGGGCACGAATTCGCCGAATACGGACACGGCTCCGCCGGACCTTTCAAAGCGGCGCAGCTGCTGCACAGGCCTTCCGAGCTCCAGGGCTGTTCTCATATTAAGGCTGTTCATGAAATCTTCCCGAACATTTATCGTCCGCAGAGGATGCCAATTTCAACCCGATATGATAAAATTCTTCCTATGAACGAGGGAACACAGGACAGGATCACCTCGCTGGACAAAAGAGAAGAAGACTCCTCCTTTAACGGCCTGCGCCCAAGGCGGTTCGAAAATTTTGTCGGCCAGCAAAAGATCAAAAATAATATCCGTATACTGATAGACGCCGCAAAGAAAAGAGGGGAGCACCTGGAGCACATCCTGCTTTACGGCCCTCCGGGACTGGGCAAGACCACTCTCTCAAGCATTATTGCAGCCGAAATGGGGGTAGGAATAAAGACCGCTTCCGGCCCGACCATAGAAAGGGCGGGAGATCTGGCCGCCATACTTACCAACCTTAACGAGAATGAGATCCTTTTTATCGATGAGATCCACAGGCTTAACCATGTGGTGGAAGAGATCCTCTATCCCGCGATGGAGGATTTTGGCCTTGACATAGTCATTGGGAAAGGACCTGCCGCAAGGTCCATCAGGCTTGACCTTCCCAAGTTCACTCTTGTGGGCGCCACAACCAGGGCCGGATTATTGACCAGCCCTTTAAGGGACAGGTTCGGGTTTATCGGCAGGCTGGAATTTTATTCTAACGAAGAACTGATGGAAATAATCGGAGCGGCTGCAGGCGTTCTGGGTATAGAGATCGGCAAAGAAGGCGCTCTTGCCATTGCCAGGCGCTCCAGAGGCACTCCAAGGATAGCCAACAGGCTGCTGCGCAGGGTCAGGGACTGGAGCCAGGTTAAGTCAAAAGGCCCGGTAACGGAGGAAGTCGCAAAACAGGCGCTCAAAAACCTTGAAATAGACGACATAGGACTGGACAGCATAGACAAAAAGATCATTCTTACCATTGCCGACAAATTCCAGGGCGGTCCGGTAGGCATTGAGACCATCTCGGCCTCTATCAGCGAGGACCCAGGGACAGTGGAAGATGTTTACGAGCCGTATCTGCTTCAGATTGGTTTTTTGGACAGGACTCCCCGCGGAAGAGTTTTGACAAGGCCGGCCTACGAGCATTTTGGGCGCAGCATTCCCAAAAGCATGGAGGAGCTTGGCCGGCAGGAAAGGCTTTTATAGAGCATGTGGTTCAATATCTTTGTGATCCTGACGGTATCTTTGGGTGTAACGGCTTTTGCCGTTGCCAACTCAACTCCCGTTAGCGTTAATCTGATCTTCTGGCAGAGCCGGCAGATGTCTCTTTCCATAGTCATACTTGTTTCAGTTCTCACGGGTTTTTCCTTTGCAGGGCTTTTGGCGCTTTACCAGAAGATAAAAGACCTGCTGAAGATGGCGGACCTGGAAGCAAAGTTAAGGAGAGCCCAGCAACAGAACAACGAAAAAGAGGCTGCCGGCTAGGCTTTCTTCCCTCCAAAATATATCAGTATTCCTGTTCATAGGTGATATAATTTTCTAAAATGGGATATTATGTCAAAAGAACAACGGCGGTCTTTGCGATGCTGTCAATATATCTCCTCGTCAGCGGGTTCTCGCTTTTTACCAAAGAAACACCCGTCCATGTTTTTATTAAGGACGAAATAATAAGACAGTCCTCTGCCATGCTGGGCAGAAAGGTCTATGTTGGCAGGGCCTATGGAGGGCTGCTGAATTCCGTAACCCTGGAAGACATAAGGGTCCCGGGCGATGGCTTGGCAAATAGCAGGGATATCATCAGGATCAAGAAAGCGGTGGTCAAATATAATCTGATGAAAGCCGCTTTTGCCAGGGATGTAATACCTTCCATTTACAGGATCGATATATCAGGCCCGGAAGTCTTACTTGAGAGGGACAAAAATGGCATTTGGAACCTTGCAAGACTTGCGGCAGGGGAGAAAGGCGGCGGAGCCCCGCCGGTCTTCAGGTCAAGGATCCAAATTAATAACGGGACCCTGGATTATCTTGATTCTTTAGGTTACGGGCAGCCTCTTGCAAAACCGTTCAGGCAGGTCTTTACAGAAGTTTCCGCCTATTTTGACCTGCGAAAGAAAGATGTGATCGCCTTCAATGCTTCCGGCGTGTCGGGGAAAGCTCAGGCAAGGGCGCAGGGAAAGGTCAATCTTGCTTTCAAACAAAAAGGTCTCGGGGAAACGGTCAAGGCGCAGGTCAAGGTAAAGGCAGCAAAACTTCCCCTGCGCGATTGGATCCTTCTTATCGGCATCCCCGGCCTGATTTCACTTGACCTTGACGGCTTTGCAGATGTTGACCTCTCGACTTCAACGCCTCCTTCGGCTTTTGTCCAGGGAGAGGTCCGCATCGCCGGAGGAAAGATCTACGGAAGAGAGTTTGGCGGAGGAATAAAGGTTGACCTGAAGGACGGCAGGACAAAGCTTGATCTGGACCGGGCGGTCTTTTGCGGAGGGAGAATAAGAGGCGGGGCTGTTTTTGACCTTAACAGAAAAGGGATAGCCTTAAAGTCCGATATCAGGACCTATGGAACAGACCTTTCTATGCTGGCTGCCGGCGCTTCCGGAAGGGCCACTGCAGCGATAAGCATGGAAGGCATTATGACAGATCTTGGCATACAGGCGAACTTTGATCTTGCCGGCGCGGACTTTGACGGTATCAGACCTGAAAAAATATCACTTTCCGGAAGACTGAAGGAGGATTCGCTGGCAGTTGATTACTTTGCGGCATCAAACAAGAAAAGCAAAGTTGAGCTGACGGGTCTTTTAAGGAATGTGTCCGGAGCAGGCTTTATCTTAGAACCCTTTGCCAGCATCGACCTTTCGGGGCAGATGGAGCTCAGCGGCGAAAAGATATTCGGACAAAGCATACGGTCCGCCAGAGGTTCTTTTGCTGTTGAAAAGGGGTCCCTTTTCCTTAATCAGATCTCCGTTATATCCGGAGCATCGGACCTTACGGTTTCGGGAAAGTTTGGCCCGGGCAGGGAGACCGATATCGCCCTTCATTCCAGAGCTTTTGATATGGAAGACCTGTCTTTCCTGAAAAGGCATCTGCCAAAGGACCTTGGGGCGGTAACGGGACGGGGCTCCCTTGAGGCAAGGATCTCGGGAATGTCTCCAAAGAGCTTTGGACGGGACTTTTTTAAGAACATCGAAGCTTACAGCGGATTTGCGGTTTTCAGGGCAGAAAAAATAGGGCTCGCCCGTCAGGAGATAGAAAGCGCCTCGGCCGCCATTAGCCTGGAAAGAGGCAGGATAAAGATCAATTCAACTCAGGTCAGGACAAGGAATTCTTCCGTCAGTTTTGAAGGAGAGGCTGATCGAAGGGGTCTGGACCTTTCCGCAAAAGGGGTCCTTGAGCTTGCCGATCTTAGGCCGATCACGCAAAAATATGCCAGGATACTCGGGCGCATTTCTTTTTCTGCCAGAGCAAAAGGGCCGCTGCAAAAACCTCATTTAAGCTCCGCCTTTATTGCCGATCGGCCCTCGTACAATGATATAAAGATCGACCGGCTTTCGGGAAATGTTTTTTATGAAGGAGGCCGTTTTGGCACCGAAAAGGACCTTGAGCTTGCCCAGTCCGGGGAAACCTATCAGATATCCGCATTTGCAGACCTTTCAGGTCCCGATCCGGAGTTTAAAGGAAGACTGTACACGACCAGAGGCGGGCTTGGTTCGGCAGTGTCCATGGCAGACATGGCCTATGTCGAACTGATAGAAAGAAAAGGGCTGGCCGCCGACAATCCGACAGTAAGGATCCGCAGGGAAAGGCTGGAGCTTCCCAAACTGTTCAATTACAGGACACAGGAAGGGTTTAAACTGTATTCCGATAAAAATTCTTATCTTGCCGCTTGGGCGGCCTCGGTAAAAGGCGCTGAGGTTTCGGGAAAGGATGCCGGATATCTTCTGGGACAGGCGCAGGGAGCTTTGGGCGCAGATATTACTTTTGAACTAAAAGGCGGCCGCGCCAGGGCTGCGGCCGGGGTCAAGGTGTCGGAAGGAAGGATAGGCTCATACGGCTTTGACGGCATCGAGTTGTCGGTTTCTTTTGACGGGGACAGGATAACACTTCACATGCTTTTGCTGGAAAAAGGCCGAGGAAGTCTCTCGGCATCCGGCAAAGCCGACATCTTAGGCGAAACGGACATATCTGCCTCAATAAACAAACTCGAGTTAAGCGGTATCGAAACGGTGATAGGCGCCGGGTTTCCCATAGAGGGATCGCTGAGCGGTTCTTTAAAGGCTTATGGAAAAACTTCCTATCCTTTGGCAGCGGCCGAACTATCGCTTTCGGATGCCGGCTTCGGAGGGCTTGCGCTAAAGGAGGCGCTCGGTAGTTTTGCCATATCAAAAGACCTGTTAGAGATAAAGAGCCTCGAAATAGGCTCCGGCAAACAGGCGACAATGATAAAAGGCTCTCTTCCTTTTAACAGGAAGAGCGACATAGACCTTAAGGTGAAACTGAGCGGGGAAAGCACCGGACTTATCGCCTCTTTCATCAAAGGCGCTTCCTGGGGCGGAGGCTCGGGGTCCGTTGAAGTTTCGGTTTCGGGAAAGATAAGCTATCCCAGGGTCAACGGCAGGATAGTCCTTGATGATGCGGTCATAAACATGGACGGCATAAGGTCCACGCTGTACGGCCTTGACGCGGAGTTAACGGCCGACAACAATCTTTTTAAGGTAAAAAAATTCCTGGGCATCATCCAGGGGGATATCACCAAGGGAGAGGCTTCCCCCTTTTCCTTTGCCGGATCGGCGGATCTTAGGAACACTTTCAAAGGGGCGCCTCATGCGGATGTTGCGCTTGTAATGGCGGACAGCGATGTCAATTTTACTCTGCCGGGACTGTATTCGGGAGGCATAAAGATCGAGGGCGCAGGCCTTAAGGGAAGGGTCTATTTTGCCCGCGGCGAGGCATATAAGAACAAAGCCCTTCTAAAAGGCAGGGTCCTTTTGCACGACGGGTCCCTGTTCCTTCCCGGCGGCTCATCGCAGGACCAGCCGTCATTTTCGCCGATAGGACTTCAGCTCGTATTGGGTATGGCAAAGAACGTGAGCATACTGCAGGGACAGGACGACAGGCTTATCTCTACGGAGATGACCAAGCTCAATGCCCAGATAGAAGCTGACGGGCTTATTGTAAAAGGCGATATCTTTTCCCCTGTCATAGAAGGGGATGTTCGGATAAAAAGCGGCAGCCTGAACATACTCGGCAGGGACTTTGAGGTCCTTTCCAAACTTGATCAGGAAAAATACTTTGCGTCAAACCCGGGCATGGTGCAGGACAACACCGCCGCCTTTTTAGGCACAGAGAATTACGGCGCCGTCCCCGTGATAAACGCCACCGCGCTAAGCGAGGTCTATGAAGTAAAAGAAGATACGGCCTCATATCTGTCGGGAACAAGCGCCCCTAAAACCTCAAAGCAAAAGGTCTATATAATCACGCGGGTCTCCGGCATGCCCGGGGTGATAGAAAGAGGCAAGGCCCTGTCGATAAACTTCTATCCTTTTATCGAGGATACAACTAAGGCCCCGGCCCAGTTTACTGCAGCTCCTTATGATGAGAACAGGGTAAGGATAATGCTTCTGCCTGATTTTGTTAAGGATACTCTGGGCTTTTCCAAGGGTACAGGCGCCGAATTTGATGCCAACGCGGTGCTCGTCAACTATATAAACACCAGGCTGGACACTATGATCTCTAAAACCGTGAGCAGCAGGATAGAAAGAGCCCTGGGGCTGGAGAGCTTTACCGTTTCATATAACTTTGGCAGGGACCTTGAAAGACTTCTTCCCACAAGGGGAGGAGGAATGGCCTATGCCGAAAAACCGCAGCTGGGTATCGGCTTTGCCAAGAACCTCTTTGACAGATTCTATATCCAGATGCGCTACTCGCAGACCATACAGCAGATCGATGTGCTCAACCCGACCTCTTTGAACTATCAGCTGACCTATAAGCTGAGCCCGTTCTGGGCTCTTGTGTATTACAGAGAGCCGATGACTTTTCAGGAACAGCGCAGCGATTACTACAAGGCAGTTATACAGGCGCTGTACCGGCTGTAGCCGTTGTACGGCCCGGTTTTATGGGGTAAAATGGGTGGGTAAATGATAAAAAAAGCGTTCGCGGTAGCGTTCATCGTTTGTCTGTGCCAGGCAGGCAATGCCGAGCTTGAATTCAAGCTGGATACTTCCATAAAAGAATCCTTGAAAGACATCAAGGTTTTGCCGGCGGTCAGGCAGAAGCCATCGGTCCTTCCCTCAACAATTTCCGGCATCGATATAAAAGGCAACAACAGGATATCTTCGGACAGGATACTGGAGGCCGTAAAAAGCAGGATAGGGGACAGTCTTTCACAGGAAAAAGTCGCTATGGACATAAAAGCCATTTCTTCCCTGGGGCTGTTCGAAGATGTGCGCTCGGATTTTATTAAAGAAAAGGCCGGGACGCGGCTCGTGTTCACGATCAAAGAGAACCCGGTAATAAAGGACATAACCTTTGAAGGGACAACGGTCTATAAAAAGGAACAGCTTACCTCTGTTATGGTCTCAAAACAGGGGCAGATGCTTAACTTTAAGAACGTTCAGGAGGACATAAAGGCTATAGAAGAACTGTACCACAAGGACGGCTACATCCTTCAGAGAGTGGTGGATGTGGTAACCGACCCCAAGACCGGCGTACTCAAGGTGAAGATGGTTGAGGGCGTTGTGGAGGCAATTGCCATTGACGGAAATGATGTGACAAGAGAGTATGTCATAACAAGAGAGCTGCGCACAAAGCCCGGAACAGTTCTGAACGAAAAAGTCCTTTCGAAGGACCTTAGAAGGGTCTTTAATCTTGGCTTCTTTTCCAATGTGACCCCCAATTTTGACGCCGGCAGCGAGGCTGATAAAGTGATACTGATACTCAATGTCAAGGAATCCAAGACCAACACAATAAACTTTGGCGGAGGCTACGGGGAGAGGGAAGGCTGGTTCGGATTTGTTGACCTTGCCGCAGAGAACCTTTTTGGCACCGGTCAGGGGGCGATGCTGAGGGGACAGGCCGGACAAACGCAGTCCACCTACCAGTTGAGGTACACCTATCCGTGGCTGTTCCCGGAAAAGCTGGGAGAAAGGGTCTCTTTTACTGTTAGAAGATGGCTGACGGAAGGTAAAAATGTCTATCTTCTGGAGACCCCGGAAAGGGAAGGAAGATATAACGGCTGGGACTTTTCTTTGAGCAAACCGCTGAATGACGAATGGAATGCGTCGGTCACGGTAGGCACCGAAAGGGTGACCCCGACGGGAACCGCCACCTTTGAACCCTATGACCAGACCACCGTTGCGCTGTCCGCGGCATTTGACACCAGGGACAACTGGATGAACCCCACTACCGGGAAGTATTATGTCTTTGCCTACAAACAGGGCTGGAAGTACGCATCCGTCCAGACAGATTTCGGAAAAGCCTCCGTGGACTTTAACCAGTTCCTAAAACTTGCGGAAAACCATGTCCTGGCAGGGCATCTGGGCGGCGGATTGGGAGTTGGGGATGTGCCCGTCGGAGAGATCTACTATGTGGGCGGCGCCAACACCGTCAGAGGCTATGAGCCTTCACAGGCAAAGATCGGGAAAAGAAAAGTGCTTTTGAACATAGAATACAGGCTGACCTTCAACGACATGTTCCAGGGTGTCCTGTTCTTTGATTCAGGGGATGCCTGGAACGACGGCGGCTTTGTCCCGTCCAATTTCATCTCCGGCAAGGGGTTCGGCATCAGGCTTAACACCCCGATGGGGCCCATCAGATTGGATTACGGCATAGGGGACCACAGGACCTTTGGCGAGGGAGTCCTGCATTTTTCGATCGGCCATGCGTTTTGACCTCTTTGCAGAACAGCTTCTTGAATGGAACAAGAAATTCAATCTGACCTCTATAATTGAACCCGAGGATATCAGAATAAAGCATTTTGAGGACTCACTGGCACTTTCAAAGGCCTTTGATTTTTCCAGCGGATCGCCTAAGGTCATAGACATAGGTTCCGGGGCGGGATTCCCAGGGCTGCCTCTCAAGATGGCATTTCCCAATATCATACTTACTCTTTTGGAAGCGACAAAGAAGAAGACAGAGTTCTTGAAGCATGCGTCCGCTGTTCTGGGACTGGACAATGTAGAGGTGGTCTGGGGCAGAGCAGAGGACTATGCAAGGCAAAGACGGGAGATTTTTGATGTTGCGGCCTGCAGGGCTCTGGGTCCTTTGAGGACAGCCGTTGAACTCTGCCTGCCGTTCGTGAGGCCCGGCGGAGTATTTCTTGCAATGAAAGGGCCCTGCGCACAGCAGGAGATAAAGGAAGCGCAAAAGGCGATTAAACTGCTTGGCGGCAGCATCAAAGAGGTCATATCGTACCGGATAAAAGACAATGACAGAGCGATAATAGCCATAAAAAAGACGGGCAAAACTCCGGAGAGATATCCCAGGAGAGCGGGCATCCCAAAAAAAGACCCGCTGTAAATAGACTCCTGATTTTGTTATAATTACAAAAATGTCCAAGATATACTGCATCTGCAACCAAAAAGGCGGCGTGGGCAAAACGACCACCGCTGTGAACCTTGCGGCTTTTCTTTCGGTAAGAGGCAAGAAGATCCTTCTTGTCGACCTTGACCCGCAGGCCAATGCCACTTCGGGCCTGGGGCTATCAGGCGAAAAGTTTGAAAGCACAATGTACGATGTCCTCATAGACGGAGCCGAGATGTCAGGCACAATAGTCAAGACCAAGATGGAGAACCTTGACCTTGCTCCTTCAATTGAAGACCTGGCCGGAGCCGACATAGAACTGGTGGGGGAGATGGCAAGGGAGTTCAAGCTCCGGGAAGCGCTCAAAAAGATCAGGGGAATGTACGACTTCATAATAATAGACACGCCGCCTTCCCTGTCGCTGCTTACGGTGAACGCCCTTTCCGCGTCGGACGAGGTCATCATTCCCATACAGACCGAATACTATGCGCTCGAAGGCCTTTCCCAGCTGGTCAAGACGATAGACTTAATAAGGACCAACCTAAACAAAAAGCTAAAGATAGGCGGGATCGTGCTTACGATGTATGACAGCAGACTGGTCTTAAGCCACCAGGTAAAGGATGAAGTTGAGGAACATTTTGGAGAAGTAGTGTTCAAGACCCCGGTGCCGAGAAATGTGCGCCTCAGCGAAGCTCCCTCGCACGGAATGCCCATTCTTTATTATGACCCCACCTCTTCCGGTTCCGTAGCCTACGAAGCCCTTGCTGGAGAGATAATTGAAAAGAACGAGTCCAAAGAAGACCATGCTCAGATGAAACTGGCTCCCGAAGAAGAGGCACCGGCGCAGGAGATCCCCATACAGCAAGGAGAAGAGATATGCCAGCAGCAAAGCGCGGTCTAGGCAAAGGGCTGGGGGCTCTGATACACGCTGTCCCGGAAGAAGAATCGGAAGAAGTCCTTCCTCTTACGGCCGGCAGGACGATAATGAACGTCGATGTCTCAAAAATAGTGCCAAATATCAGGCAGCCGAGAAAGTTCTTTAAGGACAGTGCGATAAGCGAGCTCTCGCTCTCTATCAAGGAGCAGGGGCTGGCCCAGCCCATTCTGGTGCGCCACAAGGGCGGAAGGTACGAGATAGTTGCAGGGGAAAGGCGCTGGCGGGCGGCAAAGCTGGCCGGCCTTTCCACTATTCCCGCCATAGTCAAAGATTATTCGGATGTGCAGTCCCTGGAGCTGGCGCTGGTGGAGAACCTCCAGAGGGAGGACCTCAACCCGATAGAATCCGCGCAGGCCTTTAAGCTGCTCAGCGAGGATTTTAACCTGACCCATGAAGAAATAGCCAAAAAAGTGGGCAAGGACAGATCTACCATCTCAAATACTCTGCGCCTTCTTGACCTGCCCAAAGAGATACAGGATTCCATCTTCAGGGGCGAGATAACTGCCGGGCACGCACGGCCTCTTCTTTCTATAAAAGGGCGCGACAAACAGATAGAAGCGTGGAAACAGATATTAAAAGGGAACCTTAATGTGAGGGCGGCTGAAGGAAAAGCACAAGGCACAAAGCACAAGATCCAAAAACATCAAAACAAAGACCCGTATCTGGCGGAATTTTCGGAAAAGTTGACCGAAGAGTTTGGGACAAAGGTTGAAATACACGGCAACGCCAAAAAAGGAAAGATCCTCATCAATTATTATTCACAGGAAGATCTTGAAAGAATAATGGAAGAGATTGCTTAAATTTAGATAAACAGTATCAGAAGGACCGCAGACACAGCTGCCAGACTGCCGCCAAAAGAGAACGCTATGGTTGGTCCGAATGTCTGCCAGAGAAGCCCCATGATAACGCTCGAGAAAAATGCGGAAAATCCTATCATCGTATTGTAGATGCCATAAGCCGTTGCTCTAACATTCGCAGGGATGCTGTCGGCTATCAAGGCCCTGGAAGTGCCTTCGATTATTCCGTAATAAGCTCCGTAAAGAGCAAAGAGCGCCCAGATATGCCAGGCCTGCGATGATCTTCCAAAACCAAAATATACAAGGCTGTAAACGATCAGTCCCGTGACGATCACTTTTTTTCTGCCCACGATATCCGATATCTTTCCCGCCGGAAGACAAAATGCGGTATAGACGCCGTTGAACATCATCCATAAAAGAGGGATAAAATACAACGAGATGTTGAAATCTTGAGCTCTTAATATTAAAAAAGCGTCCGACGAATTTCCCAGGGTGAAAAGGGTGTATATCAACATAAACGCGAGGAAGTTTTTATTGAGGAGGGGTTTTAGATTTAATTTTGATTGTTTTGCAGGGATGTGTCGCGACACGTCCCTACCATTATTGTTTTCTTTTACAAACAAAATAAGGATAATGACGGCGATCGCGGCCGGTATAGCAGACAACAAAAATATGATCCTGTAGGGGCTTGCAGCCGCAAGCCCCGCCCCTGTAAACCCACCCAACAAGGGCATCAAAATAAACGCGATCGCCGGTCCCGCCATAGCCCCGGCGCTGTCAAGCGCCCGGTGAAAACCAAATGATTTGCCTCTGTCGCAGGACTCGCAGGATTCAGCTATCAGAGCGTCTCTTGGCGAAGATCGAAGGCCTTTTCCAAGTCTGTCAAGAAACCTAAGACCGAGAACATGCCAACCTGCGGCGGAGATGGCAAGAAAAGGTTTTGCCAGAGTAGAAAGGCTGTAGCCAAAGACAACGATCTCTTTTCTTTTTCCCAACTTATCCGAAAGCCAGCCCGATACCAGCTTTATAAGACTTGCCGTTGCCTCCGCAATGCCTTCTATAAGTCCTATGAACGCCTTGTTAACTCCAAGAACGGATGAAAGGAATACCGGAAGGATAGGGTATATCATTTCGGAGCCGACATCCGTAAAAAAGCTGGTTATGCCCATCCAGAAGACATTTTTGTCAAAACCGAGGATCTTTGAGGATTTCATAACAAAAGGATTATATCATTTTGGCCGAATGGCGGATGAAAAACGTCTCTAAAAATGAGAAAATAAGTATATAAGCAGCAGTCAGGAGAAATATAAATGCCGTCATCATCAAACGACTTAAAAAGCTGGAAAGCCTTGCGGAACTCTTCAGAAAATTTTGTTCCAGATCTTAAGGGCTGGTTTGAAAAGGACTCCAAAAGGGCAGAGAGGTTTTCTATTGATTCCGCACATATATTTTATGATTACTCAAGGCAGCTGATAGACAAAAGTATATTTTCCCTTCTAATAAAACTGGCGGAAGAATCGGGGCTCCGAAACAAGATCGAAGACATGTTCTGCGGGAAGAAGATCAATATCACGGAAGACAGGTCGGTTCTTCATGCTGCGCTTCGGAATATTTCCGGCGCCCCTGTTTTAGTTGACGGCAAAGACGTAATGCCGGGAGTTAATTCTGTTCTTGAAAAGATAAAGGTTTTTTCCGGTGAGATCCATTCCGGTAAAAGAAAAGGCGTCACCGGCAAAAAACTGACAACGATAGTGTCCGTAGGCATAGGCGGTTCCTATCTTGGCCCCGAATATCTGGCGGAATCCTGCAGACCGTACGCAAAAGAGGGGATGAGGCTGATCTTTATCGCAAACGTGGACGGAGCTGATTTTACGGTAAAAACGACCGGAATTAATCCTGAAGAGACCCTTTTTGTCATTGTGTCCAAGACCTTTACCACGGCAGAGACCATGAAGAACGCCGGAACCGCAAAAGAATGGATGCAAAATAAGCTGGGGGACTCTCCGGATGTGATCAAAAAACACTTCATAGCGGTTTCAACAGCTAAGGATAAGGTCAAGGCTTTTGGGATAGACACGGAGAACATGTTCGCATTCTGGGGCTGGGTCGGCGGCAGGTTCAGCGCGACTTCGGCGGTAGGCGGGGTGCCTCTATCGCTTTATCTGGGCTTTGATAATTTTAGGAAGGTCCTCGAGGGAGCACGCTGGATGGACGAGCATTTCAGAAAAGAGCCTTTTGAAAAAAATATACCTGTAGTTTGCGCGCTCCTTGACATTTGGAACATAAATTTTTTGGGTCTAAAGAGCAGGGCGCTGCTTCCTTACAGCCAGCTGCTTGGAAAACTTCCTGCTCACACGCAGCAGGTGGAGATGGAAAGCAACGGCAAAAGCGTTGATATAGAAGGCAAAGAACTGGGCTTTGACACGGGAGAGGTGGTGTTTGGCGAGCCGGGTACCAACGGCCAGCATTCCTTTTACCAGTTGATACACCAGGGAACGCAGGTGATCCCGTGCGATTTTATCGGTTTTGTCAAGCCGCAGTACGAGGTGGGAGTTTCATCTTTGACCGAGGTCAGCCACCATGAAGAACTTATGACGAACTTTTTTGCCCAGCCGGACGCTCTTGCCTTTGGCAAGGATGACGAGCTTCCGCAAAAAAGGTTCTCCGGCAACAGGCCTTCCAGTTCGCTCCTGCTTAAGGAGTTGACCCCATTTACGGCCGGGGCACTGCTTGCCTTAACGGAGCACCGCGCAGCGGCCAAGGGCTTTATCTGGGGTATCAACAGTTTTGACCAGTTCGGGGTTGAGCTCGGGAAAAAGTTGGGGATCAAGATAAGAGAAGAAATGCTTAAAAAACACAAAGACAGCGCCTACAAATTTGACACCGGAAATTCCTCAACAGATGAGATGATGGAGCTGTTCTTCAAAGGCTGAGTTTTGTCCCAAGACAAATTACTTCATATCCGCCAGTATCTTGAAATCGGTCCGTATTCCTATCGATAGATGCAGTGATGATGCTTTAAAATCACCCGATAAGGAGGTTCCCGATGTCTAATTTCAGCATAAATCCGAACTGTCCGGCTTCTGTCATGAAAGGGCGGCTGGCCTCTACAAATGCCCGCCATCTTATGGCAAGAGTGGGTGTGGATGTGATAAGAGAGTTTGGTCCCTCTGTCTGCAGCGATCCAATGTCCCAGCGGGGTTTCTATTCAAAGGTGGTGGAATTGGGATACGACTCTATCTGCCGCAGAGGTCTGGATCCGGTCCTGGCAATGGAGCTGGACACCATAGCTGCCGCTGACCGGGAACTTTTTACGGGGTTCGGCAATGTTTCAAGGCATAACATCCTCGGGCTAGGGTTGTCGGTATATCCGGGTCTTTCCTCTCTTTCCAGGGCGGGAGCTTTGTTCCATGAACAAAGAGAAAGGGCGATGCAGGTGGCCTCTCTTCTAGAACAAAACTTCAGGACGCCTTTAGGTGATCCAAGCCCTGTAAGCCTGCTCGAGGACAACCCGGAATGGGCAACGGAGCAGCCGGATATAAGGAATATAAGAGGGAACATTGCCGGCGCAGTGTCTCAGGCCTTGGAAGAAGCTTATGCCATAGAGGATTTTCTGCTGGACGCAGGAGCTAAGGGCATCACTAATGTTGTGGTGTTCGGTATCGGCGCAAACGATATGTACCTGAAAGACCTCCCAATGCTTATCAACTCGGACGGGAACTCAAGGCGGAGGCTGTTCTCGGTATTTGAGCCCGGACAACTGTCGGAGCTGCCGGACGAACTTACGGCGGACAACACTTTGTTCATAGCCATCTCAAGAGGCGGAGGAACTCAAGAAACTCTAAAATCCATGGAATTTGCCTACCAACAGGGCAGAATGCGGCATCTGGTCACCTATGCCAACAAAGGGCCCGTAAAAGAATTTGCGGAAAGCAGGGGAGGCATGCTCCTTGGCCTGGAAAACTCGATAGGCGGAAGATACATGTGGGCAAAAGGCAAAATTGTACTGGTGCCGCTGGCGCTGACCGCTTCCCGGGAGGCTTTTGAGCAGTACACAGATGCCATGACAGAGTTTGACTCTGCCTTTTGGCCGGTCGGAGAGGACCGCACCATATTGGACCTGGCCTCCCATATGCATCTTTACATGTCCGCATACAATATCCCGGGTATCTTTGCCTGCAGCAACGGTCCGGTCCTGGATGCCGGGCTGCGCCAGTTTTTCCAGCTTCACAATGAGGCTGTAGGAAAGATAACCAACCATACGATAGCGTACGGGGCGGGGATGGAAATGCTGCCCTTTGCCCACGCGGGAGCGGACGGACTGCTGGGCGCGGCAATTTCCGCTCAGGTCTACGGGGCGTTCATTTTTGACACAAAGTACGAGCCAAAAACTCAGGCCCTGACACCACAGGACCTTGTAGGTGCCGATCTTGCACACGAAGGGCTGACCCCGGAACTGCTGAGAATGGCCTGCGTTTTTCCCAACCAGGCAAAGTTCACCTACGCGGGGGCTCCAAATTTTATGATAACAATGGACGGGGTCAACTACAGGAACCTGGCTTTGATGACGGCTTTTTACCAGAACCTGATGTATCCGTACCTGATAATGAACGGGACCAACCCTGACTCCAATCCCAATGTGGCAATGGTAAGAAGCTCTACCTCAGGATTGATAACAGGACTGCTTGAGCAAGAAGAAAAGCCGCCTATAGAAGTAATAGAAGAGCTGGTCCCGGGCACTATGAGGTGATCAAGACCTCTTTGGCAGAGAAACCGAGAAAACAGACCCTTTGCCGGGAGTGCTTTCCACTTTGATATTGCCTCCGTGGGCCT